>SKWC01000096.1 GCA_007129145.1 Rubritepida sp. | reverse complement strand
TGCGCCTGATCGCGGAGATGATCCCGCCGGGCGCGCGGGTGCTGGACATCGGCTGCGGCGACGGCGTGCTGATGGCGCATCTGGCCGAGGCCAAGGGCGTGGACGCGCGCGGCATCGAGATCGACATGGCCGAGGCGACCGAGGCGGTCGCGCAGGGCCTGGCGGTGATCCATGGCGATGCCGACAACGACCTGGCCTTCTACCCGGACGGCGCCTTCGACTACGTCGTGCTCAGCCGAACCCTGCAGGCGGTCGAGCGCCCGCGCGAGGTGCTGCGGCAGATGCTGCGCATCGGCCGGCACGCCATCGTCAGCTTCCCCAATTTCGGCCATTGGCAGGTGCGGCTTGCGCTGCTGCTGGGCGGGCGGATGCCCGAAACCGAGACCTGGTCGCGCCCCTGGTACGAGACGCCCAACATCCACCCCTGCACCATCCTGGACTTCTTCGCCCTGGCCGAGATGGACGGCTATGCGGTGGAGCAGTGGATGGCGGTGGATGAGAAGGGGCTGAAGGCGCCCTGGAAGCGCTCCGTGCGGCTGGCCAACATCTTTGGCCAGCAGGCGCTGTTCCTCCTGCGGTGCAAGTAGCGGCGCGCCGGGAAGTTCCCGACCCAAAAAAGCCCGGCGGGGTGACCGCCGGGCAAGTTCTTGGGAGGAAACGCTCAAGGGAGACGTTGCCACGCCCGGTGAAGGCATGTGCCGCGGGGCAGTGACGAGAGTTCTTCTGGCAGGAAAAGCTTTCCGGTGCCTTGATGGGGCGCAAACCGAAATTCTTTCTCTGCTCCGCCGCGGCGGGCTAGGGTGCCAGTGCAATCAAAGGGATGGGAGAGTTCTCATGGCACGTCTGGCGCTGGTCACGGGGGGAACGCGCGGCATCGGGGCCGCCATAAGCAAGGGGCTCAGGGCGGCCGGCCGCAAGGTGGTGGCCAGCTATGCCGGCAATGACGCCGCCGCGCAGGCCTTCACCGCCGAGACCGGCATCCCGGCCGTGAAGTTCGACGTGTCGGATTTCGACGCCTGCGTCGCCGCGGTGGCCGCCATCGAGGCCGAGCACGGGCCTATCGAGATCCTGGTGAACAACGCCGGCATCACCCGCGACGCCATGCTGCGCAAGCAGAGCCGCCAGATGTGGGAGGAGGTGATCGACACCAACCTCGGCTCCTGCTTCAACCTGTGCAAGGCGGTGTGGGACGGGATGACCGCCCGCAAGTTCGGCCGCATCGTGAACATCGGCAGCATCAACGGCCAGGCCGGCCAGCTTGGCCAGGTGAACTATGCCGCCGCCAAATCCGGCATCCACGGCTTCACCAAGGCGCTGGCCCAGGAGGGCGCGCGCAACCAGATCACGGTGAACGCCATCGCGCCGGGCTATGTGGACACCGAGATGGTGCGCGCCGTCCCGCCCGAGGTGCTGGAGAAGATCATCGCGCGCATCCCGCGCGGGCGGCTGGGCACGGCCGACGACATCGCCCGCGGCGTGGTGTTCCTCACGGCCGACGATGCCGACTTCATCACCGGCAGCACCCTGTCCATCAACGGCGGCCAGCACATGTACTGACCGCCGTGCGGAGGTTCGGGGTCAGGCGTGTTCCAGCGCCACCTCGAACTCCGCCTCGGTGGCGGCGCGCACATCCTCCAGGCTGACGCCGGGGGCGAGTTCCACCAGGCGAAGCCGGGTGGGCCCGCGCCGCTCCAGGGTGAACACCGCGAGGTCGGTGACCACCATGTCCACCACGCGCTGGCCGGTCAGGGGCAGGGTGCATTCGCGAAGCAGCTTCGACTTGCCGCCGGCGGTGTGCTCCATCAGCACGATCACGCGCTTGACCCCGGCGACGAGGTCCATGGCACCCCCCATCCCCTTCACCATCTTGCCGGGGATCATCCAATTCGCCAGGTCGCCGTTCGCGGCCACCTGCAGCGCGCCCAGGATGGACAGGTCGATGTGGCCGCCGCGGATCATCGCGAAGCTGTCGGCGCTGCTGAAGATGCTGGTGGTGGGCAGCATCGAGACGGTCTGCTTGCCGGCGTTGATCACATCCGGGTCCTCGGTGCCTTCCTCGGGGAAGGGGCCGATGCCCAGCATGCCGTTCTCGCTCTGCAGCTGGACCGAGATGCCGTGCGGGATGTGGTTGGCCACCAGCGTCGGGATGCCGATGCCGAGGTTGACGTAGAAGCCGTCCTCGAGCTCGCGGGCGGCGCGCGCCGCCATCTGGTCGCGGGTCCAGGGCATGGGGATCTCCTTCAGGCCGCTTCGCGGGGGCGGATGGTGCGGTTCTCGATCAGCTTCTCATAGCCGGCGGGGCAGGCCATGATCCGCTTCACATAGATGCCGGGCGTGTGGATGTGGTCGGGATCGATCTCGCCCGGCGCCACCAGATGCTCGACCTGGGCCACCGTCACCTTGGCCGCGGTCGCCATCATCGGGTTGAAGTTCCGCGCGGTGCGCCGGTACATGAGGTTGCCCTCATGGTCGCCCATCCAGGCGTGCACCAGGGCGACGTCGGCCACGATGCCGCGCTCCATGATGAAGGTCTCGCCGTCGAACTCGGCGGTGGGCTTGCCCTCGGCCACCTTCGTGCCCACCCCCGTGCGGGTGTAGAAGGCGGGGATGCCGGCGCCGCCGGCGCGGATGCGCTCGGCCAGCGTGCCCTGGGGGTTGAACTCGATCTCGAGCTCACCGGCCAGGAACTGGCGGGCGAATTCCGCGTTCTCGCCCACATAGCTCGCGATCATCTTGCGGATCTGGCGCGTGCGCAGCAGCTTGCCCAGCCCCACATCGTCGATGCCGCAGTTGTTCGACACGACGGTGAGGTCCTTCACGCCGGATTCCTTCACCGCCTCGATCAGCACGGCGGGGATGCCGCACAGGCCGAAGCCGCCGGCATGGATCGTCATGCCGTCGCGCAACAGCCCGGCCAGCGCCGCCGTGGCGTCGGGATACACCTTCCGCATTCTTCGCCTCTTCCTCGGACTTGGTGGCCCCAGGGTAGAACAGAACGCCCGGGGCCGAAATCCGCGTCAGAAGGGCAGCAGGATGTCGAGCAGCTGCTGTCCCAGCCGCGGCTGCTGGATGTCGCTGATCACGCCGCGCCCGCCATAGGCGATGCGCGCCTCGGCCAGTCGGTCATGGCGCACCGTGTTGTCGCTGGCGATGTCCTGCGGCCGCACGATGCCCTGCACGGTCAATTCGCGCATCTCGTTGTTCACGCGCACCTCCTGCCGGCCCTGGATCACGAGGTTGCCGTTGGGCAGGGACTGCACGATGACGGCGGCAAGCCGCAGCGCGATCTGCTCGTTGCGGCGCACGCTGCCCGTGCCGTCCGCCGCGCCGCTGCCGGTCGTGGCGACCAGCCGCGACGGGTCCGCGCCCGGAAAGGCGCGCGGGATGGCCTGCTGTTCCAGCCCGAACAGGCTCGGCAGACCCATGTTCTCGTTGCCCGAGCGGTTGCGCTGGGTGCGGTTCTGCAGCTGCGCCTGGTCCTGGATCGAGACCAGGATGGTGATCAGATCGCCCACCTGGGCGGCGCGCTGGTCGCGCAGGAAGGTGCGGCTGCCCGGCCGCCACAGGGAATTGGCGTTCAGCGGCGCCTCCTGCGGGGCGGGCATGGGCATGGAGACCGGCCGCCAGCGCGGATCGGCCGTGGGGTCCTGCACCGGCGTGAAGTCGGGCGCGCGGCCGATGCGCGACAGGCGCTCGGCCTGGCCGCAGCCGGCCAGCATGGCCAGCGCCATGAACAGGGCGAGGCGGCGCATCAGCGGACCCCCCGCCCGGCTTGGCCGATCGGCATGGCGCCGAAGGCCACGCGCACCCGGCCCGGGGCCACCGCCACGCCTTCCACCACGGTGCGGCTGGTCAGGTTCATCACCCGCACCGTCTCGCCCAGCGCGGCCGGCGCCAGCGCGCGGCCCTGTGCCGCGAGCTGCAGCCCCGGCGCGTCGAGCTCCAGCAGCACCACCGCGTTGCGCTGCACGATGGCCGGCGGGCCGAGGTCCAGCAGGGCGACGCCCTGGCCCTCGCCCATCGGGCGGCGCAGCTCCTGGCCGACGACCTGCTCCATGGCGTCGGCCATGCCCGGGCGCACGCGCTCGGCGCGCAGCCGGGTCAGGCGCACATCGCCGGGCCCCAGCACCTCGCCCAGCGCCAGGCGCCGGGTCGCCACCACCACCGGCACGGTGGGGACGGCGCGGCCCACCAGCCGCATGCGTTGCGCCGCCATGCCATCGGCCATGACGAGCAGCGTCGCACCGAAGCGCAGCCGCGGCTGCTCGACCACCAGCCCCTCCAGCGCCAGGCGGAAGAAGCCGCCAGCCGGCACCATGGGGCTGACCAGGCCGGGCAGCTCGATCTCGGCCTCCGTCGGCACGCCGTGGCTGAGCAGTTCTTCGCGCAGCAGCGCCTCGATCTCGTCGCGCGGCACCGGCTGGCCGGGGCGCTCGATCACCACCTGCTCCAGGCCGGTCACGGGGCGCCAGTCCAGCCCGTATTGCCGCGCGAGGTTGAACAGGTTGCGCGCCGGCAGGACCATGCGCTGGCCGGGCGCGGGGGCGGCCGCGAGCGTGGCGGCGCCGCGCGGGCCGGCATTCTCGAAGATGTCGGACAGGCGCAGCACCTCCGCCTCCAGCTGCACATGCGGGCGCGGCTGCGCGCCGCCGATTTCGGCCCGCGCGGGCAGCGCCGCCAGCAGGCCGAGCGCGATCAGGGCGCGGCGGGTCATCAGCGCAGCCTCGTCAGCGTGCCGAGCATCTCATCCGAGGCGGTGATGACGCGGCTGTTCATCTCATAGGCGCGCTGGGCGGTGATCAGCGCGGTGATCTCCTGCACGGTGTTGACGTTGGAGGTCTCGATGAAGCCCTGCATCAGCGTGCCATGGCCGGGCTGGCCGGGGGCCGCCGCCTGCGGCTCGCCGGAGGCGGGGGTGGCGAGGAAGAGGTTGTCGCCCATCGCCTCCAGCCCGCCCTGGTTGGCGAAGATGGCGGTCTGGAGCTGGCCCACGTTCTGCGGCGCGATCTGCCCGTCGAGCGAGACCAGCACCTCGCCCGAGGCGTTGATGGTGACGTCGCGCGCCGCCGGCGGTATGGCGATGCCCGGCTGCACCACGAAGCCCTCGGCGGTGACGATCACGCCCTCGGGGCTCAGGCTGAAGGTTCCGTCGCGGGTGTAGGCGACCTCGCCGTTCGGAAGCTGCACCTGGAAATAGCCATTGCCGCGGATGGCCAGGTCGAAGCGGTTCTCGGTCTGCTGCAGATTCCCCTGCTCGGGGATGCGGTAGATCGCGGCCGTGCGCACGCCCAGGCCCAGCTGCGCGCCCGAGGGCAGCACGGTGCCGGCATCCGAGCTCTGCGAGCCGACGCGGCGCAGGTTCTGGTAGATCAGGTCCTGGAACTCGGCGCGGCGGCGGTGGAAGCCGGTCGTGTTCATGTTGGCGAGGTTGTTCGAGATCACCTCGACATTGGTCTGCTGCGCGAGCATCCCGGTGGCGGCAATGTGCAGGGATCGCATGGGTCTTCTCCGTCAGAAGCGGCGGCGCAGCAGGCGGTCGATCGCGCTCTGCTGGCGTTCGTTGTCACGTTCCATGAATTGCGTGGCGAGCTGGAACTCGCGCAGCTCGGCCATCATGCGGGTCAGCTCGACCACCGCCTGGACGTTGCTGCCCTCCAGCGCGCCCTGCACGAGGCGGGGCTGCGCCACCTCCTGCGGCGGCTGGTCGGCGGCGTCGAACAGGCGCCCGCCCTCGGCGCGCATGGCCTGCTCATCCTCGAAGCGCACCAAGCGGATGCGGCCGATCACGCCGTTCTCGCTGCGCAGCGTGCCGTCACCCGAGACTTCGAGGCGGGTGTCGTTGGGCGCCACCGCGATGGGCTGGCCGTTGGCGTTCAGCAGCGGGTTGCCGCCCTGGTCCACCACCTGGCCGTTCGCGCCGATGCTGAAGCGCCCGGCGCGGGTGTAGCGCTCGCCGCGCTCCGTCTGGACCGCGAACCAGCCCTCGCCCGCGATGGCGATGTCGAGGGGGTTGCCGGTGGTCTGGATCGGGCCGGGATCGGTGTCGCGCCAGGTGGCGCGGTCCCAGGAATAGGCCACGTCGCGGCCCTGTCGCGGCATGTCCACCTCGCGCTGGCGGGCCAGGTGTTCGGCGAAGACGGGGCGGGTGGCGCGGAAGCCCGGGGTGTCGGCGTTGGCGAGGTTGTGCGCCGCCAGCTCCGTGCTGCGCATCTGCGCCACCAGGCGCGAGAGGATGATGTAGCCGGGGCTGTCCATGCGGGGCTCCTGTGCTGCGGCGCATCGCCATTGGCGCAAGGCGCGTGCCAGCCCGGCGCCGCCGCAAGCGGCCCGTCCTGGCAGGTTTTGCCCGGCCCACCCGGCAGGGCTTGCCGCCCGAAGGCAGAAGCGCGCCGGCAAGGCTTCGTTAAGCCCCGCCGGCCAGATTGCGCGCCCAGCAGCGCAGGGATGACGTGTCTATGGCCGCGGCAGCAAAAGCCGGAGCGGTGGAGGATGTCGCGGCGCCGGGAAAACCCCAGCGTGGCCGCAAGAAACTGATCCTGCTGGCCCTGCCCCTGGTGCTCGTCCTGGCGGGCGGGGGGCTGTGGTTCACCGGGATCCTGCCCTCCATGCTGGGCCTCTCCCCGGCCGAGGAGGTGGTGGAGGCGCCTCCGCCCGAGGACGCGCCCCCGGTCCCGGTCTTCGTCACCATGCCCGACATCACCGCCAACCTGAACGTCTCGGGCCGCCGCGCCACCTTCATCCGGCTGCGCAGCCAGATCGAGGTGGGAAGCGCCGCGGATGCCGAGGCGCTGCGCCAGGCCATGCCCCGGCTGCTGGACCTGTTCACCACCTATCTGCGCGAGTTGCGCCCCGAGGAATTGCGCGGCAGCGCCGGCACCCACCGCCTGCGCGAGGAGCTGATCGCCCGCGCCAACATCGCGGCCAGCCCGGTGCGCGTCACCGACGTGCTGTTCACGGAGATCCTGGTGCAATGAGCGGCAGCGAGGACCCGCAGGCCGGCGGCGGCGACGACGATGACCTGGCGGCCGCCTGGGGCGCCGCGCTGGACGGCGAGGACGCTTCCGGCGCGCCGGATGCCGCGCGGGTCCTGAACCAGGCCGAGATCGACAGCCTGCTGGGCTTCGAGGCCAGCGAAGACGCGGATGCCGGCAAGTCCGGCATCGAGCGGATGATCCATTCGGGCCTCGTCTCCTACGAGCGCCTGCCGATGCTGGAGATCATCTTCGACCGGCTGGTGCGCATCCTCTCGACTTCCCTTCGCAACTTCACCTCGGACAATGTGGAAGTCAGCATCGACAGCATCGCCAGCCAGCGCTTCGGGGACTACCTGAACAGCGTGCCGCTGCCGGCGATGATCGCCGTCTTCAAGGTCGAGGAGTGGGACAATTACGGGCTGATCGTGGTGGACAGCGCCATGATCTACTCGGTGGTGGACGTGCTGCTGGGCGGCCGGCGCGGCACCGCGGCGATGCGCGTGGAGGGCCGCCCCTACACCACCATCGAGCGCACCCTGGTCGAGCGGCTGATCGGCGTGCTGCTGAAGGATCTGGGCGAGGCCTTCGCCCCGCTGACCCATGTGGATTTCCGCTTCGAACGACTGGAGGTGAACCCGCGCTTCGCCACCATCTCGCGCCTGTCCAATGCCTGCGTGCTGACGCGGCTGCGCGTCGAGATGGAGGATCGCGGCGGCTCGCTGGACCTGCTGCTGCCCTACGCCACGCTGGAGCCCGTACGCGAACTGCTGCTGCAGCAATTCATGGGCGAGAAGTTCGGCCGCGACTCCATCTGGGAGACGCATCTCGCGCAGCAGCTCCGCCACACCGAAGTCGCGCTGGAGGTGGTGCTGGACCAGCAGGTGATGCCGCTTTCGGCCATCCTGTCGCTCAAGCCCGGCGACCGCATCACCCTCAGCGCGCAGCCGCAGGCGCCGGTGCGGCTGCATTGCGGCCCCATCCCGTTGTTCGAGGCCGAATACGGAAGGCGCGACACCCGCCGCGCCGTGCGCATCGGGCGCGTGCTGCGCCCCGTCACGGAGATCCTGCCATGAGCGTCGTCATGCTGGTCCTCGATGTCGCGGTCATCCTGCTGCTGGCGCTGACCCTGCCCATGGCCTGGCGGCTGGACCGCATGCTGCGCGCGCTGCGCGCCGACCGCGCGGCGCTGGAACGCGGCGCCGATGGGCTGGGCGAGGCGGCGCGCGAGGGCGAG
>SKWC01000168.1 GCA_007129145.1 Rubritepida sp. | reverse complement strand
GTCGGGACGACACGGACCCATGATGTATTTCTCGCGGTGGAAGACGGTGGCCATCCTGATGGTCCTGGTCGGGGGCTTCCTGGTCAGCCTGCCGAACCTCCTGCCCCGCAGCGCCTTCCCCGAATGGTTCCCCCTGCGCCAGGTGGTGCTGGGGCTGGACCTGCGCGGCGGCTCCTACCTGCTGCTCGAGGTGGACACCTCCGTGCTGATGCGCGAGCGGCTGGAGAACCTGGTGGACGGCACCCGCCGCACCATGGCCCAGGCGAGCCCGCGCATCGGCTACACCGGCCTCGCCGCCCGGCCGGAGCAGCGCAGCATCCAGCTGCGCGTGCTGGACGCCGCCCAGCACGCCGAGGCCGTGCGGCTGGTGCGCGAACTGGCCAACACGGTCGCGGTCGGCTCCGGCCAGCAGCAGCCCGACATCGAGGTGTCCATCACCGGCGATGGGCTGCTGACCGCGACCATCACCGAGGCGGGGCTGCGCGCCAAGGCGACCAACGCGGTCGAGCAGTCCATCGAGATCGTGCGCCGGCGCATCGACGAGACCGGCGTGGCCGAGGCGCTGATCGCCCGCCAGGGCCAGAACCGCATCCTGGTGCAGCTTCCCGGCGTCGAGGATCCCCAGCGCATCAAGGACCTGCTGGGCCGCACCGCGCGCATGACCTTCCACCTGGTGGACGAGACCGCGGACACCCGCGCGCTGGTCGCGCCGACCGGGGTGACGTTCCTGCCGCTCGAGAACAGCGAGGAGCGCATCGCGGTACGCCGGCGCGTCGAGGTCGATGGCGCCAACCTGACCGATGCCCGCGCCGCCCAGGACAGCCGCACCGGCGAATGGGTGGTGAACTTCACCTTCGACAGCACCGGCACCCGCCGCTTCGCCGAGATCACGCGCGCCAATGTGGGCCGGCCCTTCGCCGTGGTGCTGGATGAGCGGGTGATCACCGCGCCCGTGATCCGCGAGGCCATCACCGGCGGGCGCGGGCAGATCAGCGGCAGCTTCAGCGTGCAGAGCGCCAATGACCTGGCCGTGCTGCTGCGCGCCGGCGCCCTGCCCGCACCGCTGACGGTGGTCGAGGAACGCACCGTCGGGCCCGAACTGGGCGAGGATGCGATCCGCGCGGGGCTGATCAGCCTCGCGGTGGGCGCGCTGTTCGTCCTCTTCTACATGGGCTTCGCCTATGGGCTGTTCGGCTGGATCTCCACCATCGCCCTGTTCGTCAACATCGTGCTGCTGATCGCAGCGATGTCGCTGCTGGAGGCCACGCTGACCCTGCCGGGCATCGCGGGGATCGTGCTGACGCTGGGCACCGCGCTCGATGCGAATATCCTGATCAACGAGCGTATCCGCGAGGAGGTGAAGAATGGCCGCTCGCCGCTGAATGCGCTCGAGACCGGATATTCGCGCGCCTCAGGCACCATCCTGGACGCGAATCTGACCAACCTGATCGCGATGGGCTTCCTCTATGCCTTTGGCGCGGGGCCGGTGCGCGGCTTCGCGGTGACGGTGGGCATCGGCACCATCATCCAGATGTGGACGGCCACCGTGCTGACGCGGCTGTTCATCGTCTGGTGGTACCGCTGGACCCGCCCGCGCGAGCTGCCGGTCTTCGCGAAACCCGGCGTGTCGCTGCTGGGGCGGCTGCGCCTGCCGCTGTTCCGCATCGTTCGGGACCTGACGACCATCCCCTTTATGCGGGCGGCCAGCATCGGGCTGATCGTCTCGGCCACGATCTCCTCCGCCTCCTTGGTGGGCGCCTTCTATCCGGGGCTGCAGCGCGGGATCGACTTCCAGGGCGGCATCATCATGGAGGTGCGGACGCCAGAGCCCGCCAACCTGCCCGTGCTGCGCGCCGCCGTGGCGGGCCTGGGTGCGGGGGACATCGGCCTCCAGCGCTTCGGCGACGACGAGACGGTGCTGCTTCGCGTGCCCGTCCAGGCCGAGGAGGTGCAGACCCAGCAGGTGGTGGGCGGCATCCGCACCGCGCTCGAGGACGTGGCCCCGGGCATCCGCATCCTGCGCGTCGAGGCGGTGGGCAACCGCATCTCGGCCGAGTTGTTCCAGAACGGGATGATCGCGCTGGGGCTCTCGCTGCTGGCCATGATGATCTACATCTGGGTGCGCTTCGAATGGCAGTTCGCCATCGCCGCTGGCAGCACGCTGCTGCTGGACACCACCAAAGTGATCGGCTTCATGGTGCTGACCGGCATCGAACTCAGCCTGCCCACCATCGCGGCGATCCTGACGATCGTTGGCTTCTCTGTGAACGACAAGGTCGTGATCTTCGACCGCATGCGCGAGAATTTGCGGCGCTACAAGGTGATGCCGCTGGAGCAGGTGGTGAACCTCTCGATCAACGAAACGCTGAACCGCACGCTAGGCACCTCGGCAACGCTGATGTTGGCGGTGATCCCGCTGGCGATGTTCGGCGGCGCCGCGCTGGCCGGCTTCGCCTGGGTGATGGCCTTCGGCTTGGTGATCGCCACCTCCTCCTCGATCTTCATCGCGGCACCCATCGTGCTCTACACCGGGCGCACCAGGCTGCGTCCGGAGATGCAGCCGGGTGCCGCCGTAGTGCCTTCCCCGCCGGCGCCGGGCCAGGTGTGAGGCGGCTTTCGTCGTTGAGATACTGACCCCCCGCGTGTAGCCTGCCGCATGGCCAGCCAGGGCGCCCAGATGCCAAGGAATCCACGCAAGGGCGGCGGCCCGCGCGGGTCCGCCGCGGCGCCGGGGATGGTGGCGGTCCTGTCGCGCAACCCGGCGCTGATCGCCGCCGTGCAGGAGGTCCTGTCCCGGGGCGGGCTGCCCGCGCCCCTCGTGCTGCGCGACAATGCCGCACTTCTCGCCGCCGTGCTGACCGGGCGCAGCGGCCTGGGCTGCCTCGTGCTGACCCAGGAGGCGCCGGCCTTCGACCCTGCCCTGCTCGATGCGCTGGCCGAGGCCTCGCCCACGGCCCGCTTCCTGGCGATGACCCTGCCCATAGGCGAGGCGGCCGACATCCGCCGCAGCGTCGCCGCGCTGCTGACCGGCCCTGCCGCCCCGCCGCCGCTGCGCCGCGTCCAGCCCGGCGCCCCGCCCGAGACGCTGCATGGCGGCGGGTTGCTGCTGCGCTACCAGCCCGTGGTCGGAATCCGCGACCGCCGCCTCGTGATGCTGGAGGCGCTGGCGCGCTGGCGCAGCGATCCGGTGGCGCTCAGCCCGGGCATCTTCGTGCCGGTCCTGGAGGAGGCGGGCCTGGCCCGCGCCCTGGCCGGCGCGGTCATCCGCCTCGCCGCCCGGGATCTGATGGCCACGCGCCTTGCCCGCCACGTCACGGTGTCGGTGAACCTGCCGGTGCAGGAGCTGGAGCGCCCGGACCTGCCCGGCTGGATCAGCAGCCAGCTCCAGGCGGCGCGGATGCCGCGCGAGCGCCTCGCGCTCGAACTGACCGAGACCGCGCCGGTGCACGACCACGCGCGGCTGGAGCGGTCGCTGCGCCGGCTGCGCGCGGCGGGCCATGAGGTGCTGATCGATGATTTCGAGATGGATGACGGCAGGCGTCGCCTGCTGCGCCTGCCCTTCTCGGGCGTGAAGCTCGACAAGGACTTCGTGCAGCGCCTGCCCCATTCGGCACGCGCGCGCCAACAAGTCCGGCGGCTCACCCGCGGCGGGCTGAAGCTGACGGCCGAGGGCGTCTCGACCCCGGCCATCTGGCGGCAGCTGCGCGACCTGGGCGTGGCGCGCGCGCAGGGCTTCTGGCTGGCGCGGCCGCTCCCCATTTCCGCCCTGCCCGCCTGGTCGCGGCGCTGGCGCGCCACGCAACCCTGACCCCACCCGCCCAGCAGGAGGCCCGCCATGGCCGAAACCCGACGCATAGACGTGATCTCCGACGCGATCTGCCCCTGGTGCTGGATCGGCAAGCGCCAGCTGGAATCGGCGCTCGCCTCGCTGGGCGGTGGCTTCGCCGTGCATTGGCGGCCCTTCCAGCTCAACCCCGACATGCCCTCCGAAGGGGTCGAGCGCGCGGCCTATCGCGCCGCGAAATTCGGCAGCCTCGCGCGCTCGCAGGAGGCGGATGCGCGCGTGGCGGAAGCCGGGCGCGCCGTGGGCCTCGAATTCCGCCATGACCGCATGCTGCGCACGCCCAACACGGTGAAGGCGCACCGGCTGATCCGCCGCGCCGGTCCCTTGCAGGACGCGATGGCGGAGGCGCTATTCCAGGCCTATTTCCACGATGGCGAGGACATCGGCGATGACGCGGCGCTCGCGCGCATCGCCGGCGCGGTGGGGCTTGAGGACGCCGCAGCCTTCCTTGCCTCGGCCGATGAGGATGCCGAGGTCCGCGCCGAGGATGCGCATTTCCGCCGCATCGGCATCTCGGGCGTGCCGAGCTTCGCCCTCGACGGCGTGGTGCTGTTCAGCGGCGCGCTGCCCGCGGCGCACATGGCCGAGGCCTTCGCGCGCCGCGCCGCCTGAGGGGGGGGGGCGCCCCCTCAGCGTTGAGCGATGATCCCCCCGCTGATGCTGGCCGGGATGCGCGGCCGCCAGGTGCCCGCGTCCACATGGGTGATGAAGTCCAGCACGGCGCGGTTGAAGGCGTCGGGGTCCTCGAGGTTCATGGTGTGCCCGCATTTGGGCATCACCAGCAGTGCCGAGGTGCTGATGGTGCGCTTGAGGTAGATGGAGGCCTCCAGCGTCGGGTCGTCCTCGTCGCCGGCGATGACCAGGGTGGGCACCTCCATCTTGCGGAAGCCGGCCTCCAGGTCGAACAGCGAGGGGCGCTCGCGCTGGCAGCCCAGCAGCGTCAACGCCGAGCCCTCGGTCGAATGCTCGGCCATCTGGGCCTCGAACTCGCGGAAGCCGCGGGGGTCCTTTTCCTCATAGATCAGCCGGGTCGGGCCATGGGCGTAGATGGTGGCGAAGCGCTCCATGCCCTCGGCGCGCAGCCGGGCTGCGGAGGCGTCCACCTCGGCCTGGAACTGGGCGCGCTTGTCGGCCGGCGCGCCATAGCCCACGCCCGCGGCGATGAGGCTGAGCGCGAGCTCCGGGTAGCGCAGCCCCAGGTGCAGCGCGGCGAAGGCGCCCATGGACAGCCCCACCACATGCGCCCGCCCCAGGCCCAGCCCGCGGATCACGGCGGCGATGTCATCGGTCGCGCGGTCCTGGGAATAGGCCTTGGGATCGGTGGGCACCGCCGAGGGCGGGTAGCCGCGCGCATTGTAGGCGACGCAGCGGTAGCGGCGGGCAAAGAAGCGCATCTGCGGTTCCCAGCTGCGCGAATCGCCGGCGAATTCATGAACGAACAGCAACGGGGTGCCGCTGCCGGCCTCCTCGTAGTAGAGGTCCACGCCGTCATCGGTGGTGAGTGTGGGCATCGCGCTCTCCGGTGAAACTTTCGCCACAATGGGGCGGCTTCCCACGGCGGTCCAGGCGGCGCGGGGCGATCGCCGCGCCCCCCCCTCTGGAAAGCGGACAGGATTGGTCCTATTTACCGGCCATGAAGGAGCAACGACCGTGCTGAGGCTCTCCCGACTGACCGACTACGGGGTGGTGGTGCTGGCGCGGCTGGGCGAGGGCGATTTGCCCCTGCACAGCGCGCCCGGCCTTGCCACCCGCACCGGCCTGCCCGAGCCCACCGTGGCCAAGGTCCTGAAGATCCTGGCCCAGGCCGGCATGGTCGAGGGGCTGCGCGGCGCGCGCGGCGGCTACCGCCTGGCGCGGCCGCTCGCGCACATCCCGCTGTCGGAGGTCATCACCGCCTTCGACGGGCCGATCGCGCTGACCGCCTGCGTGGACGGCGGCAACGGCCAATGCGAGAGCGAGCACCTGTGCCCCGTGCGCGGCCGCTGGGACCCCGTGAACGACGCCATCCGCGGCGCGCTCGAGAAGATCACCGTGGCCGAGCTGGCGGGCCACTCGACCGCGATCGCCCTTCCCCATCCTGAACTGCGCCTGGCAGCCGAGTAGGAGCAAGACATGCCCGCCGTTGCTGAGACCCTCGAGACCCTGAAGTCCACCCAGGAAGGTGGCTACAAGTGGGGATTCCATACCGACATCGAGATGGAATTCGCCCCCAAGGGGCTGAACGAGGACATCGTCCGCTTCATCAGCGCCAAGAAGAACGAGCCCGCGTGGCTGCTCGAATGGCGGCTGAAGGCCTTCGCCATCTGGCAGAAGATGGAAGAACCCGACTGGGCGGCGGTGAACTACCCGAAGATCGACTACCAGGACGCCTTCTACTATGCCGCACCCAAGCAGAAGATCGCGCCCAAGTCGCTCGACGAGGTGGATCCCGAGCTGCTGCGCACCTATGAGAAGCTCGGCATTCCGCTGCGCGAGCAGGAGCGCCTGCAGGGCATCGCGGTGGATGCGGTGTTCGACAGCGTCTCGGTCGCCACCTCCTACAAGGAGCGCCTGGGCAAGGAGGGGGTGATCTTCTGCTCGATCAGCGAGGCGGTGCATAACCACCCCGAGCTGGTGCGCCAGTACCTGGGCAGCGTGGTTCCGCAGGGCGACAACTACTTCGCTGCGCTCAACAGCGCGGTCTTCACCGATGGCAGCTTTGTCTACATCCCCAAGGGGGTGCGCTGCCCAATGGAGCTGTCCACCTACTTCCGCATCAACGCGCAGAACACCGGCCAGTTCGAGCGCACGCTGATCATCGCCGAGGCCGGCAGCCATGTCAGCTACCTGGAGGGCTGCACCGCGCCGCAGCGCGACGAGAACCAGCTGCACGCCGCCGTGGTGGAGCTGGTGGCTATGGATGACGCGACCATCAAGTACAGCACAGTGCAGAACTGGTACCCGGGCGATTCCGAAGGCCGTGGCGGCATCTACAACTTCGTGACCAAGCGCGGCGCCTGCCGCGGCGCACGCTCCAAGATCTCCTGGACGCAGGTCGAGACCGGCAGCGCCATCACCTGGAAGTATCCCTCCTGCATCCTGCTCGGCGATGACAGCGTGGGCGAGTTCTACTCGGTGGCGGTGACCAACAACCGCCAGCAGGCCGACACCGGCACCAAGATGTGGCACATCGGCAAGAACACGCGCTCGACCATCGTCTCGAAGGGCATCAGCGCGGGCCAGGGGCAGAACACCTACCGTGGCCTCGTGAAGATCAGCCCCAAGGCCACCGGGGCGCGCAACTTCACCCAGTGCGACAGCCTGCTCATCGGCGACCAGTGCGGCGCGCACACCGTGCCCTACATCGAGAACCGCTGCATGAGCGCGAAGGTGGAGCATGAGGCCACCACCAGCCGCATCGCCGAGGACCAGCTGTTCTACTGCCGGGCGCGCGGGCTGAACCAGGAGGAGGCCGTGGGCCTCATCGTGAACGGCTTCTGCCGCGAGGTGCTGAAGGAACTGCCCATGGAATTCGCGGTGGAAGCCCAGAAGCTGTTGCAGATTTCCCTCGAAGGGAGCGTTGGCTGAGTCATGCTGAAGATCGAGAACCTGACCGCCGAAATCGACGGCAAGCAGATCCTCAAGGGGATCACGCTGGAAGTGCCGGCGGGCGAAGTGCACGCCATCATGGGCCCGAACGGTTCGGGTAAGTCCACCCTGTCCTATGTGCTTTCGGGGCGCGAGGGCTATGAGGTCACGGGCGGCAGCGCCACCTTCAACGGCCAGGACATCCTGGCCATGGAGCCCGAGGACCGCGCGGCCACCGGGCTGTTCCTCGCCTTCCAATACCCGGTGGAACTGCCCGGCGTGGGCAACGCCAACTTCATGCGCACCGCGCTGAACGCCATCCGCCGCGCCCGCGGCGAGGCCGAGGTGGACGCGATGCAGTTCCTCAAGCTCTCGCGCGCGAAGATCAAGGCGCTGCAGATGAGCGAGGACATGCTCAAGCGCAACGTGAACGTCGGCTTCTCCGGTGGCGAAAAGAAGCGCAACGAGGTGCTGCAGATGGCACTGCTGGAGCCCAAGCTCGCCATCCTCGACGAGACGGACAGCGGCCTGGACATCGACGCGCTGAAGATCGTGGCCGATGGCGTGAACGCCATGCGCGGGCCGGGCTTCTCGGCGCTCGTCATCACCCACTACCAGCGCCTGCTGGACCACATCACCCCCGACCGCGTGCACGTCCTGATGGGCGGGCGCATCGTGAAGTCGGGTGGGCCGGAGCTGGCCCACGCCCTGGAGGCGGAGGGCTACGCGAAGGTGGCGGCATGACCGCCGTGACCACCGGTGCGGCGGCCTTCCTGGGCCGCTTCGAGGGGCTGCGCCGCCGCCTGCCCGGCGCGGCCAACCCCGCCATCGCCGCCCTGCGCGACGCCGCGGCCGAGAATTTCCGCGCGCTCGGCCTGCCCGGCCGGCG
>SKWC01000241.1 GCA_007129145.1 Rubritepida sp. | reverse complement strand
CTTCCATCACCGCGCAGGGTTCGTCCGAGCGCGGACGACGGTGGAAGCAGGCCGCTGGACACCTGGCCGCCCCTCACGGGGACGCCGCTTTGGAGATCGGCCCTTTCCTCGCATCGGACCACCTCATGTGGTTGCCACCGCCCAGACCACGGACAGAAGCAGGATCCGCGAGACGGACGAGCCCGCATTGACCCGCCGCCGCCCAATGACAGAAGAAGGTGTCCACATTTGTGGCCACTGCCAATGCTACCACAAGTGGATCCACTCGATCGCGACGCTCTCTCCGATAGCGTTGGAGGCTAAGCCGCCATGCTGCCGCAAGGGGCCCACCCGTCAATGTGACGTCCCAAGTCCCCGTTCGGCGCGCGTCACAGCCAGATCCTCGCGGCGGAACTCCTCCAGGATGGTGGCGATGCCAGCTTGGTCGGCGAAGCCCAGAGCGCGGGCGCGCGTGGCGGCGAAGCGCGCTGGCCAGCCGCCCACGATGCCTGCCACCATCGGATCGGGGGCGGGGCACACCAGTGCGCGCTCGGCGGGTGACAGCGCCGCCAGCATCTCGCGCACTGTCACCGTCAGCCCCGGCGGGTTCACCCCACGATCCAGCCCCAGCGGCGCCGTGTCCATGGTTGCGGCATGCATGAACCACGTCACCGCCTGGCTCGGCGCGCAGACCCACAGCGCGAAATCCTCCTCCACCGGCAGCGGAGTCGGCAGGCCTAGCAGCGGTTCGCGCAGGATGGCCGAGACGAAGGAGGAGGCCGCCGCATTGGGCCGCCCGGGGCGCACGATCACGGTCGGCAGTCGGATCGAAACGGCATCCAGAATTCCCCGCCGCGCGGCGTCCTGCAGCAGCAACTCGGCCGCCGCCTTCTGTGCGCCGTAGGAATTGGCCGGAAGCTGCCGCGCATCATCCCCGAGCATCGCCGCCTGTCCGCCCGAGAAGCTGGCCACCGAGGAGCTGAACAGCAGCCGCGGCGGTGCGGGCAGAGCCCGGCAGGCCTCGATCACCGCCAGCGTGCCGGCGAGGTTGACCCGCATGCCGAGGTCGAAATCCGCCTCGGCAGCGGCGCTGACCACCGCAGCCAGATGCACCACCAGCCCGGTGCCGGGCGGGATGGCCGCTGCCAGCGCCGCCGTGTCGGTCACGTCCCCGCCCAGGCAGCGTAACGGGAAGGAAGCGCCGGCGGGCGGCGGCGGTGGCGTGAGGTCGAACAGGCTCAGCTCCGTGATGGGGGAGTCGCCCAGGGTGCCCGAAGCTGCCAGCCGCGCCGCCAGCTTGCGGCCGAGGAACCCTCCGCCGCCCAGGATGGTGATCTGCATGAGGTGGAGATTGCCGCGGGCCCGCCATCCCGCCAAGCTGGGCTTCATGCATCGTCTCGTCATGAACGCCCACCACGGCACCCCCGGCATCATCGTCCTGCCCGAGGGTGGCTACCGCCGCGCCCGTGCCGAGATAACCTCATGGCCCGAGTACGCACCGACGCCGCTGCATGCGCTGGATATGCCCGGCGTCGCCTCAGTGCACTTCAAGGACGAGAGCCAGCGCTTCGGCCTGCGCAGCTTCAAGGCGCTGGGCGGCGCCTACGCCGTCGGCCGCTTGCTGGGTCATGAACTGGCGCGGCGCGGCACCGCCAACAACGCGACCTCGGCTGCGCTGGAATCCGGCCAGTACGCCCATGCCACCGACCAGATCACCGTCACCTGCGCGACCGACGGCAACCACGGCCGCTCGGTCGCCTGGGGCGCGCAGCGCTTCGGTTGCCGCTGCGTTATCTTCGTGCATGAGAATGTAAGCCAGGGCCGACGCAACGCCATCGCCCGCTTCGGCGCCGAAGTGCGCGAGGTGCCCGGCAACTACGACGACAGCGTACGCGCCGCCCAGCGCGCCGCCGATGATAACGGCTGGTTCGTCATCAGCGATACCTCCTACCCGGGCTATACCGAGCCCCCCCGCGACGTGATGCAGGGCTACCGGCTGATGGCCCAGGAGGCGTTTTCCCAGATCCCCGCGCCGCCCAGCCATGTCTTCGTCCCCGGCGGGGTGGGCGGGGTGGCGGCGGCCGTGTCGGTGCAGGCGCGCCGCGATGCTCCTGGGGCGCGCATCATCGTCGTCGAGCCAGAAGCCGCCGCCTGCCTGCTGGAAAGCGCCGCGGCGGGCGAGATGCGCGCCGTGACCGGCGATCTGGACACCATCATGGCCGGCCTGGCCTGCGGCGAGCCGTCGCTGCTGGCCTGGCAGGAACTGGAGCGCGGCGCCTTTGCCTTCATGGCGGTGCCGGACGAGGCGGTGCCCGCCGCGATGCGTCACCTGGCCGCGCGCGGTGTGGAGGCGGGCGAGAGCGGCGTGGCCGGCTGGATTGCGCTGGAATCGGCCCTGGCGGACCCCGCCGCGCGGGAGGGGCTCGGCCTTGGCGCCGACAGCCGCGTGCTGATCTTCGGTACCGAGGGCGCGACTGATCCCGACCTCTACTCCCGGCTTACCAGCGCTCCAGCCGCGGCTCAACCGTAGCGGCGGGCCTCCGCCAGCTCATCGCGGGCCGGCAGTTCGGGCAGCGGCATCTCGGCTATGATGCCTTCGGCCTCAGCCATGGTCTGGCGCAGGTCCCGCAGGAACACCGACCCCTTGAGCGTGCGCTGCACCAACACGCTGCGGCGGTCCATCGGATCCACCTTGCGGCGGGCGAGGTCCAGTTCGCCCAGCCGGTCCAGGGCGCGGGTGATGGCGGGCTTGGACACGTTCAGCTCGTGGGCCAAGCCGCGCACCGTGTGCGGACCGGGGCTCAGATAGACGGTCAGGAACACGCCGAGCTGGCGCGCCGACAGATCGGGCCCGTCGCGGCGCACCAGCGCCACTATGGTGTCCCGCAGAACGCCAACCAGCTGGTCAGGGTTGGTCTGGATGGACATGGCAGCCTCTCCTTTGCCAACACGAACCGGCGCCCTTCTGGTTGTGGCGCGTCCGGCTCACGCGGCGATGACATTCATGACGTCCGACATGGGAACGTCATGGCCGCGGGAGTAGGGATCAGCTGCCGAAAAATTGCAAGAAATTCATCGGAGCTTCGCGTCGCTTTCGGCGGGGTGGGACCGTCCCGCTTCACGGAATATCCAGGAAGCGCTTGATTCCGCACAGCGCGGCGCGCATTCCGGTCGCCTCTCCCCCCTCTGGGCGGCCTGGCTGGGTGCTGTCATTCCAGCCATACAAGTCCAGGTGTCCCCAGGGGATGTCATTGTGAACGAAGCGTTGCAGGAACAGCGCGGCGATGATTGCCCCCGCGCCGGGCTTCGCAGCGACATTGTTCAGGTCTGCGACCGGGCTCTTCAACCATGTGTTGTATGCCATGTGAAGCGGCAGCCGCCATAGCGGCTCGCCTGCTTCCTGTCCGCCAGCCAGCAGCGCCATGGCCAGCGCCTCATCCTGGCTGAACAAAGCGGGCAGGTCCGGGCCCAGCGCCATCCGTGCCGCACCGGTCAGCGTCGCGCCGTCCAGGATCAGCCGCGGCGTGCGCTCCGCGGCGAAGGTCAGCAGATCGGCCAGCACCAGCCGCCCCTCGGCGTCGGTGTTGCCGATCTCCACGTTCAGCCCCTTCCGCGTGCGGATGACGTCAAGCGGCCGGAAGCTGTGGCTCGAGACGCTGTTCTCCACCGCGCCCACCAGCAGCAGCAGCCGGATGGGAGCCTGCGTCGCCATCAGCGCCTCGGCCAGCGCCAGCATCACCGCCGCCCCTGCCATGTCCTTCTTCATCCGCAGCATTGCCGAGGAGGGCTTGAGATCGAGCCCACCCGTATCGAAGCACACCCCCTTGCCGCACAGCGCGACCAGCGGCGCATCGGCCTCTCCCCATTCCAGCACCGCCACGCGCGGCGGCCGCCCGCTGCCGCGGCCCACCGCAGCGACGGCAGGGAAGCCCTGTTCCAGCGCCTCGCCCGCGATGATCTCGACGCGCGCGCCGTGTGCCGCGCCCACCTCGGCGACGGCGGCCGCAAGCTCCTCGGGACCCAGATGGTTGGCCGGGGTGTTGATCAGATCGCGGGCACGCCAGATCGCCGCTGCCTCGGCCAACGCGCTGCAGCCGCCGTCAACGAGCACCAGCCGCGCCGGCTGGCGCGGCCCGGGCTTGAAGCGCGTGTAGCGATAGGCGCCAAGCGCCCAGCCCAGCGCTGCATCCGCGCCGATCGCGCCCTGCGCGCGCCAGGCGCTGCCCTCGGGCAGGCCGAAGGGCAGGGCGCCAAAGCCGTGCGGCGTTGCGGGCGCGCCGAACAGCGCCCCGGCCAGGCTGCCATCCGAGCCAGGCAGAAGACCGATCTCGCCCGCAACGCCTGTGAAGCCCGCTGCCGCGGCGAAGGATGCGCCGGGAATGTCCCGCCAGCCATCGGGTCGCACCACGTGCAATGGCAGGGCGGCAGGATCATCGGGGATGAAGCAGGGCAGCATGGGGCAACTCCGTTCGGCCGCATCCAGTCTGGATCAGCCATGCGCCCGTGCAAGCCGTCGCCCCAGGAAAGGAGGGCGGGCGGGGCGGATTGCCGAACAGCCAGTGGCGCGCCACATCCCTCCCATGTCGCATTCATCCCACGACCCGATCGGGTGGCATGGCACCACCATTCTCTGTGTCCGCCGTGACGGCCGCGTTGCCATGGCCGGGGACGGCCAGGTCTCGCTCGGCCAGACGGTGGTCAAGGGCAATGCGCGCAAGGTGCGCCGCATCGCAAATGGCCGCGTGCTCGCCGGTTTCGCCGGCGCCACGGCCGATGCCTTCACCCTGCTCGAGAGGCTCGAAGCCAAGCTCGAACGTTTCCCGGACCAGCTGGAGCGCGCCTGTGTCGAACTCGCCAAGGATTGGCGCACCGACCGCTATCTTCGCCGGCTGGAGGCGCTGCTGGCGGTCGCCGACAAGGATCGCTCGCTGCTGCTGACCGGCAATGGCGACGTGCTGGAGCCGGATGACGCGGTCATCGGCATCGGCTCGGGCGGCAATTACGCCCTGGCCGCGGCACGCGCCCTCATGACGGTGGACGGCCTGTCCGCCGACGACGTCGCTCGCCGCGCCATGACGATCGCCGCCGACATCTGTGTCTACACCAACGGCAATTTCATCCTCGAAAGCCTGTCCCCGCCAGGAGCGGCAGCATGAACGACATCGCCCTCCCCGAAACCGTGAACCTTTCCCCGCGCGAGATCGTGAGCGAGCTTGACCGCTTCATCATCGGACAGGGCGATGCGAAGCGCGCGGTCGCCATCGCGCTGCGCAACCGCTGGCGCCGCCAACAGCTGCCGGAATCACTGCAGGAGGAGGTGGTGCCGAAGAACATCCTGATGATCGGCCCCACCGGCTGTGGCAAGACCGAGATCGCCCGCCGCCTGGCGCGCTTGGCCAACGCTCCTTTCCTGAAGGTGGAGGCCACCAAGTTCACGGAGGTCGGTTATGTCGGCCGTGACGTGGAATCCATCGTCCGCGACCTGGTCGAGGCATCCATCGTTCAGACGCGCGAACAGGCGCGGCGTGGGGTTCAAGCCAAGGCCGAGCTGAACGCCGAAGAGCGAATCATCTCTGCCCTGGTGGGTGAGGGCGCCTCGGGCGAGACGCGCTTGAAATTCCGCCGGCTGCTGCGCGAGGGCACGCTGGAGGGCCGCGAGATCGACGTTCAGCTGAGCGAACCGCAGGGTGGCACGCCCATCGGAATGATGGACATGCCTGGAATGCCGCCCGGCCAGATGCAGAACATGCAGGACATGCTGGGCAAGATGTTCGGCCGGCCTGCGAAGCCCCGGCGCATGAGCGTGTCCGCCGCGCGCGAGGCTCTCATCCGAGACGAGGCGGACAAGCTGCTCGACAGCGACACGCTGACGCGCGCGGCCGTGGAGAATGCGGAGAACAATGGCATCGTCTTCCTCGACGAGATCGACAAGATCTGCGCCCGCACCAGCGAGGGTGGCTTCCGCGGCGGCGATGTCAGCCGCGAGGGCGTGCAGCGCGACCTGCTGCCGCTGATCGAGGGCACCACGGTGAACACCCGGCATGGCCCGGTGCGCACCGACTTCATCCTCTTCGTCGCCTCCGGCGCCTTTCACCTGGCCAAGCCATCCGATCTGCTGCCCGAACTGCAGGGCCGGCTGCCCATCCGGGTGGAACTCAAGGCGCTGACCCGCGATGATTTCCGCCGCATCCTGACCGAACCCGATCACTCCCTGCTCAAGCAGGCATCGGCGCTGCTGGGCACCGAGGGGGTCGCGCTCGAATTCCAGGACGACGCGGTGGACGCGCTGGCCGACCTCGCCGCCGAGATCAACGCGAGCGTCGAGAACATCGGCGCGCGCCGGCTGGCCACCGTGCTCGAGCGCCTGCTCGAGGAGGTCAGCTTCACCGCGAGCGACCGCAAGGGCGAGCGCGTTCTGGTGGACGCTGCCATGGTGCGCGACCGCGTGGCGCCGCTTGCCGCCAGCGCCGATCTGTCGCGCTACATCCTGTAGGGGATTGCGCGGGGTTGTGCCGGCGGTCCCGGGCGGGGGATGCTGTCGGCCGCACCGCATGACGCGGTGTCCTGCGAAGGAGAACCGCCATGACGACCATCGCTCGCCGTGCCGCCCTGGGCGGCATTGCCGCACTGCCGCTGGCCGCGCCCGCTCTTGCCCAGGGCTGGCCCTCCCGTCCCATCCGCATCATCGTGCCCTTTGCCGCGGGGGGGACCACCGATCTATTGGCCCGCGCCACCGCCGACCGGCTGACCGAATCCCTCGGCCAGCCCGTGGTGGTCGAGAACCGTGGCGGCGCCGGCGGCACCCTGGCCGGCGAGGCCTTCGCCCGCTCCGAGCCCGACGGTCACACCCTGCTGGTGTCCACCGCTTCCCTGGTGTGCATCAACGAGCACCTCTATTCCAACCTCAGCTTCGCCCCGGCCACGGATTTCGAGCCGGTGGCGATGCTGGCGCAGCAGCCCAACGTGCTGGTGGTGAACACCAATGCCCTGCCGGTGCGCGACCTGCCCACCCTGGTCGCGCACATCCGCGCCCATCCGGGCCAGGTCAGCTACGCCTCGGCCGGGGTTGGTTCGCAACTGCACCTGACCGGAGAGATGTTCCGCGCCGCCGCAGGGCTCGACATGGTGCATGTGCCCTATCGCGGCAGCGGCCCGGCCCAGGTGGACGTGATCGCTGGCCGGGTGCCCATGATGTTCGACGGCTTGGGCACCGCCTTGCCGCACATCCGCGGCGGCCGCGTCACCTGCCTCGGCGTCTGTTCCGCCGAGGAGAACCGCGCCTTGCCCGGGGTGCCCCCCGTGGCCGATACCGTGCCCGGTGTGATCTCGGTGAACTGGACCGGGCTGTTCGCCCGCGCTGGCACCCCGCGCGAGATCGTCCAGCGCCTGGACACGGAGACGCGCCGCGCGCTGCAGAGCCCGGCCATCGCGACGCTCTTCGACGACCGCGCCTTCGACCCGCTGCCCACCCCGCGCGCCGAACTTCCCGCCTTCCTGGCGTCGGAGCGGGTGCGCTGGGGCGAGGTGGTGCGCGTCTCCGGCACCACCATCGGCTGAACGGTATGCCGGCTCAGCCGGCGAGGATGCCGCCGGGGAGGGGGGCGTCATTCGCCCCCTCCAGCAGGGCGGCGATGGCCGCCTCCGCCGCTTCCGCGCCCAGCACGGGCGCCGCGTAGCGGCGAAACTTGGCGATGACCTCCGCCTCGTGCAGCGGTGTTCCGGGATCGCCGGGCAGGGCACCAGCCTCGGCGCTGCGCCGTGAGCCGTCGGACAGGGTGGCCACCAGCCGCGCGCCACGCCGCCCCGCCGCGGTCAGCGCCGTATCCTCGGCCAGTTCGACCAGCGCTTCGATGCGGCGCAGTCCGGGGTCCGAAAGCGCCCCGGCCGTGTAGGCGGCGGGCCCGAGGTCGCCCTGCGCCAACGCTGCCGCCACCGCCCAGGAGAGGCTGAACTGCGCCGTGATGGCGCTGGCCGGGTCGCGGTTGGCGGCATAGCGCAGCGCTTCGGCGTAGGTCTCAAGGCGGAGGGCCGCGATGGCCTCGGGCGCCACCCCCAGCCGCAGCGCGGCCGCGGCGGCGTAATGCGCGTGCCGAACCCCGGCGAAGGGCTTGATGTACGCCTCGGCCAGGAGCCATTCCCCCGCCGGCGCTGCGGGCGGGGGCTGATCCAGGCCGAGGGCGAGGAAGCGCGCCTCCGCCAGCGCCGCCTCGGGCCCGTCCATCCCCGCGGCGGCCGATGCCGCGGCCAGCGTGCCCAGCAGCACCGCATGGGCCGGGTAGCTGTTGCGCCCATCGAGACCGGCCGCGATGGGCGCATAGAGCGCGAAGGGGATCTGGCACGCCACCAGCCGGAAGGCGCGCGCCGCGCCTTCGGCATCGGCGCCGGACAGCCGTGCCGCCGCCACCGCCGCGCCGAGCG
>SKWC01000208.1 GCA_007129145.1 Rubritepida sp. | reverse complement strand
GGCACGCGCTTCCTGATCATCACGCACCACGCGCTGACCATGGCGCGCATGCACCGGCTGTTCGGCGTGACCATGCAGGAACGCGGCGTCTCGCGCCTGATCAGCGTCGACCTGGGCGAGGCGATGGCGATGGCCGAGGGGTAGGCCCCCCCCCCGGCCTGGCGGGCGTTCAGCCCCTCAGCTTCTCAGCCCCCAGCTTCTCAGCCCCAGGGGCGCTCCTCCCACAGGCGCTGCACGCGGGCGTCCACCTCGGCCACCATGGCGCGGTAATCCTCGCCCACGGCCGGACGCAGCGGCAGCGCCGCACGCTCGGCGTCGCGCAGGAAATCCGGATCGGCCAGCGCGGCGCGGAAGGCCTGCTCCAGGCGGCTGACCGCCTCGGCCGGCATGCCGGGTGGGCCGACCACCCCGCGCGCCGACCCGGCCACCAGGTCGTAGCCCTGCTCGCGGAAGGTGGGCAGGTCGGGCGCCGCATCCCAGCGCGTGGCCGCGGCCTGGCCCAGCGCGTGAACCCGCCCATCGCGGCGCATCGCCAGGATCTCCGAGACGTTGCCCACCGCCATCTCGATATGCCCGCCCAGCACCTGAGCCTGCAGCGGCGCCGCCCCGGTGAAGGGGACATGCGTCATGGGCTCCAGACCGGCCATGCTCTGCAACGCGAGCATCAGGATATGGTCGTCCGAACCCACGCCGGTGGTGCCGTAGTTCATCTCGCCCGGCCGGGCGCGCGCCGCGGCGACGAGGTCGTCCAGGGTGCGCAGCGGGGAATCCGGGGGCACGAAGATGGTGTTGGGATCGTCCACCACATTGGCGATGAAAGTGAAATCCATCGGCCGGTAGCGCGCGGCGCGCTCGCGCGGGATGGTGTTGATGGCCGGCACCGCGACCGAACCAATGGTGTAGCCGTCGGGGGCGGCGTTGAAGGTGGCCTCGAACCCCACCTGCCCGCCCGCGCCTGCGCGGTTTTGCACCACGAAGCGGGCGCCGGGCAGGTGCTTTTCGACCACCGGCAGGATCAGGCGGGTCATCACATCCACCCCGCCGCCCGGAGGGTAGGGGACGATGGCCTGGATGGGGCGCTCGGCGGGCCAGGCGGATTGGGCACGGGCGAGGGACGGTGTGGCCAGGGCGACGGCCAATGCGCCGCCCATATTGCGTCGGGTGAGCATCTCGTTTCCTCCACGGTTTTTATGACCCATGAAGGATACTGCGCCGCCGTGGCCGGGGGAAAGCTTTTCCTGCGGCTACAGCGCCGTGCCGCCGACCGTCAGCCCGGTCATGCGCAGGGTGGGCTGGCCCACGCCCACCGGCACGCCCTGGCCCTGCTTGCCGCAGGTGCCGATGCCGGGGTCCATGCCGCTGTCATTGCCGATCATGGTGATCTTGGTCAGCGCATCCGGCCCGTTGCCGATCAGCGTGGCGCCCTTCACCGGCGCGCCGATCTTGCCGTCCTCGATGCGGTAGGCCTCGCTCATGGAGAAGACGAACTTGCCCGAGGTGATGTCCACCTGCCCGCCGCCGAAATTCACCGCATAGATGCCCTGCTTGACCGAGCGGATGATCTCCTCCGGGCTGTGCGGCCCGTTGAGCATGATGGTGTTGGTCATGCGCGGCATGGGGCTGTGCGCGTAGGACTGGCGGCGGCCGTTGCCGGTGGGCGCCACGCCCATCAGCCGCGCGTTCTGCCGGTCCTGGATGAAGCCGCGCAGGATGCCGTCCTCGATCATGACGGTGCGCCCCGAGGGCGTGCCCTCGTCGTCCACGGTCAGGCTGCCGCGGCGGTCGGGGATGGTGCCGTCATCCACCACCGTCACGCCCGGCGCGGCGATGCGCTGGCCCAGAAGCCCCGCGAAGGCGCTCGTCTTCTTGCGGTTGAAGTCGCCCTCCAGGCCGTGGCCGATCGCCTCATGCAGCAGGATGCCGGGCCAGCCGGGGCCCAGCACCACCTCCGTCTCGCCGGCCGGGGCGGGCTCGCTTTCGAGGTTCACCAGGGCCTGGCGCAGGGCTTCGGCCACGCCGCGCTGCCAGGCGCCGCCCTCCAGCACGCGCGACAGGGCGAAGCGCCCGCCGGCGCCGAAGCTGCCGGTCTCGCGCCGCCCGTCCTGCGCGACCACCACATTCACCCCGAAGCGCACCAGCGGGCGCAGATCGGCCACGCGGGTGCCGTCGGGGCGGATGATCTGCACCGCCTGCCATTCGCCGCTGAGCGTCGCCATCACCTGCACCACGCGCGGGTCCAGCGCGCGGGCATGGGCGTCGATCTCCAGCAGCAGCGCCGTCTTTTCCGCGAAGCCCATGGCCGACAGCGGGTTCGCGGGCTCATACAGCCGCGCATTGGTGGCGCGGGGCGCCACATCCAGCGTGCCGGAGCGGCCCTGGCGCACCGCGCGCACCGTCTCGGCGGCGCGGGCCAGCGCGGCCTCGCTGATCTCGCCGGCATGGGCGTAGCCCGCGGCCTCGCCCTGCACCGTGCGCAGGCCGAAGCCGCGCTGCGTGTCGTAGCTGGCCGAGCGGATGCGGCCGTCGTCCAGGGTGATGGCCTCGCTCTCGCGGTATTCGAGGAACAGCTCGCCATCCTCGCAGCCTTCCGTCGCCTCGCGCAGCCGGCGCTGCGCCACCTCCGGGTTGAGCTCGGCGTGGAAGATGCGGTCGGTGACGGAAAGCGGGCTGTCGAGGGGCATCATGACTCCGGGGCTGGGCTGCCGGCGGGGCAGTCGGTCAGGCTTGCGGGCGGGAAGCGCAGCAGGGCGCGCGTGCCCTGGCCTTCGGCGCTGTGCAGTACAAGTGTGCCGCCCTGCGCCTCGGTCAACACCCGGCAGAGATAGAGGCCGAGACCCGCACCCGGGTAGCGCCGCGCCAGGCTGCTGTCGAGCTGGGTGAAGGGTTCGAACACCCGCGAGAGGTCGGCCGCGGCGATGCCGATGCCGGTGTCGCGCACCTCGACCAGCAGGTCGGGCCCGTCGCGCCGCGCGGCCAGGGTGATGCGCCCGCCCGCGGGGGTGAACTTCGCCGCATTGGTGACCAGGTTCAGCAGCACCTGGCGCAGCCGCTGCTCATCCGCGCGCAGCACCGGCAGGGCGGGCGCCATCTCGATGGCCATCTCAAGCCGCGCCGCATCGGTCACCGGGCGCATGATGCGCTCCACGCCCTCCAGCAGCGGCGGCAGCGGCACAAGCCCGAGCTTCACCGGCAGAAGCCCCGATTCGGCGCGGGTCACGTCCAGGATGTCGTCGATCAGCGTCAGCAGGTGCTGCCCCGCCTCGCGGATCGCGCGGGCGAACTCGCGCGTCTCGGCGGGCGGCGCGTCGCTTGAGAGGACCTCGGAGAAGCCGATCACCGCGTTCAGCGGCGTGCGCAACTCGTGGCTCATGGTCGCGAGGAAGCGCGATTTCGCGAGGCTCGCGGCCTCGGCGGCGGCGCGCGCATCCTCGAGCTGCAGGCGGATCCGGCGGTCCTCGGTCACGTCCATGTAGGTCAGCAGGAAGCCGCCATCGGGCGTGGGGTCGTTGATCACCTCGAGGATGCGCCCATTGGGGCGGCGCCGCTCCCAGCGTGCCGGCAGCGAGGCGGGATGCGACAGGATCTCGGCCATCACGCGCGTGCCCTCGGGGCCGGTGTCGTATTCGCCCAGCGCGCACAGGATCTCGACCAGTTCGCGCCGGGTGATCCCCGGCCGCAGCGCGTCGGGCCGCACGCCCAGCAGTTCCGGCAGGCGCGGGTTGATCGCCGAAAGCCGCCCCCGCGGGTCGAACAGCGCGATGCCGTGGCGGATGTTGTCCAGCATGTTCGCCAGCATGGCGGCGCGGCGCGCGCTTTCGGCCTGGGCGCGGGCCAGCGGCGTGACATCGGCCATGGAGACGACGAAGCCGCCATCCGGCGTGGGGTGGGAGGCGTTGTTGAGCACCCGCCCGTCGGCCGTGATCCGCTGGTGGAACTGCGGCAGGCTGCGGTCCTGCTCGACCAGGAAGCGGTGCAGCCGCGCGGCCTCGGCGCCCGTTCCGAAATTGCCGTTGCGCAGCTGCAGCGCCAGGATGTCGTCCATCGGCAGGCCGATCATCCGCGGCAGGTCGGGCAGGTCCATGGCCTCGGCGGCCAGCTCGTTCACCGCGACCAGCCGCCGGTCGCGGTCATAAAGCAGGATGCCCAGGCTGATGTTGTCCACGATGGTCTGCAGTACGCCGGCGCGGCGCTCGGCCTCCGCCTCGGCGCGGACCAGTGGCGTCACATCCGCCACCGAGATCACGAAGCCGCCATCCGGCGTGGGGTCGGAGGCGATGTCGAAGCGGCGGCCGTCGGGCAGGCTGCGCTGCATGCGCTGCGGCTTGCTGCGATCGAGGGTGCGGAACTCCTCCTCGGTGGCGTGGCCGCCCTGCCCGTCCCGGTACATGCCGCGGGCACGCTGCGCGGCCAGCACCTCGGCATGGGTGGTGCCGGGCCGGGCCAGCAGGTCGGGCACGCCCATCAACTCCCCCGCCAGCGCGTTGGCCGCGACCAGGCGGTGGTCACGGTCATACAGCACGATGCCGTGGCGGCTGTTCTCCAGCATCGCCTGCAGCACGCCGGCGCGACGCTGCGCCTCCTCCTGGGCGGTGACCAGCGCGGTCACATCCGCCACCGAGATGGCGAAGCCGCCATCCGGGGTGGGGTTGGACTGCACGTCCAGGATGCGCCCGTCGCGGTGGCGGCGCTGGTAGCGGTGCACCTCGCGGCGATCGAGGTCGCCCACCCGCGCGCGGAAGGCGGCCTGCGCCGCCGGATCATTCGGCGCCTCGACCTCCGCCTGGCGGCGCAGCACCTCCTCGAAGGTGAGGCCGAGCATGGACGCCTCGTCCGGGAAGCCGGCCAGCTCGGCGCCGAACATGTTGGTCGCCACCACGCGGCGGGAGGCGCCATAGAGCACCAGCGCATGGCGCGAGGCGTTCAGCGCCGCGGCCAGCACGGCGGCGCGCTGCTGCGCCTGTTCGCGGGCCACGCTGAGTTCGGTGATGTCGGCGATGGTGACCACATAGCCGCCGCCCGGCACGGGGTCGGAGGCCACGTCCAGCATGCGGCCGTCCAGCGTGCGTCGCTGGTAGCGCTGCGGCCGGCTGCGGTCCATCCGGTCGAAGGCAAGCTCGGGCGGCAGGCCCGGCGGCCCGCCCTGCTGGGCGCGCGCGCTGCTGATCACCTCGGCATGGGGCAGCCCCACCATGTCCTCCACATCCGCGAAGCCCGCGATCCGCGCCGCCATGCCGTTCGCCGCGACCACCCGCCCGCCCGAATCGAACAGGGTGATGCCATGGCGCGATGCGTTCAGCGTCACCGCCAGCACCTCTGCGCGCCGCTGCACCTCCTCCCGCGCGAGCGCGAGCTCGGTCACGTCGGTGACGGTGACGATGAAGCCGCCGCCCGGCACCGGGTCGGAGACGATCTCGAGCCGCGTTCCGTCGGCGCGCTTGCGCTGGTAGCGCAGCGGCTGGCGGCGGTCCCAGCGCAGCACGGCATGGACCCGGGCCTCGGCCTCGGCGCCCTCGACGCCCTCGACGCGGCATTGCTGGCGGATGACATCGCCATAGTGCAGCCCGCGCATCTCCGCCGGGTCGGAGAAGCCGGCCAGCCGCGCCAGCAGCAGGTTGGCCTGGATCAGGCAGCCCTGCGCGTCATAGAGCGCGATGGCCTGCCGCGGCGCGTTCAGCGTCGCGGCCAGGGCGGCGGCCCGGCGCTCGAGTTCCTCGGCGGCCTCCACGCGCTCGGTCACGTCGCTCAAGGATGCGATGAAGCCGCCATCGGGCAGCGGCTGGGTCATGATCTCCACCACCTGCCCGTTCGGGCGGCGGCGCTGGTAGCGCTGCGGCTGCGTCCAGTCCCGCCCGCCGAGGTCGCGCCGCCAGTAGGCGGTGACGAGGGCGTCGCCGAACTCGCCGGCCTCGACCTGGCGACGCACCAGCTCCTCGCGCGGTGTCCCGGGCGTGAGGCGCCCCTCCACGCCCAGCAGGGCGCTGGCCATGCGGTTGGCCGCCAGCACGCGCTGCCCGGCGTCGAACAGCACCACGCCGTGGCGCATGTTCTCGAGCATGACCTCCATCATGGCGCTGCGCCGGTCGGCTTCGGCCTGGGCGTCGGTCAGTGCGGTGACATCGGTGAAGCTGCGCACCCAGCCGCCCTCGGGCGTGGCGTCGGTGCGCACCTCAATCACGCGGCCATCGGGGGTGATGCGCTTCTCGACCGGTTCGGTCACCGGGCCGGGCGGGGGCAGCGTCGGGTCGGCCAGGTCGCGCGCCTGCGCATTCTCCAGCACGACCCGCCCGTCCGTGTCGTGCAGCGCCACGCCGTGGCGCATGCTGTCCAGCACGGTCTGCAGGGTGGCCGCACGCGCCTGCGCATCGGCCTCCGCGCGCGCCAGGGCGGTGATGTCGGTGTAGCTGCGCACCACCCGCCCGCCGGGCAGCAGGTCGGAGCGCACCTCCACCATCCGCCCGTCGGGGCTGCGCCGCACATAGCGGTCGGGGGCTCGGAGCGGCTGGTCGAGCCATTCCTCGAGCGCCATGGACCGGTCGGCCAGGGTGCCCTTGAAGCCGCGCGCGAATTGGGCGCGGCGAAGCTCCCGGATGGGGGTGCCGGAGGCGAAGGCCTCCGGTGGCACGCCGCAGAGTTCAGCGGCGAGGCGGTTCGCCAGGATGACGCGGCCTTCGGCATCATACATGGCGATGCCGTGGCCGATCGCCTCGATCGTGGTGCTCAGCAACGCCTCGCGCTCGGCCAGCCGGGACTGCGCGGCGGTCAGGGCGGTGATGTCCGCAACCACCATGGCATGGCCGCCATCTGGCAGGGGCACGCTGCTGTGCTCGCTGCTGCGGCCCTTCCAGACGCGCTGGAAGCGGAAGGGCCGGCGCACGCGCTGGCAGCGCATCGCGACCTCGGCCTCGGGGTCACCCGGGCCGAATTCCCCACTCAGGGCGCGGCGCATCAGGATGTCGCGCAGATTGTCGCCCAGGCGGGCGGGGCTCTCCGGAAAGATGCTGTTGTAGGCCGGGTTCACATAGGTCAGCCGCTGCGCGGCGTCATAGATCGCGATGCCCATGGGCAGCGCGTCCACCAGCGCCTTGTGCAGGCCTTCGCTGCGCTCGGCGGCGCGGGCGGCCTCGATCTCGCGCGTGACATCCGTCGCTTCGCCCAGCCAGCCGCCGTCGGGCAGGCGGCGATTCTGGAAGCGCACCGTCCTTCCATCCGGGCGGCTGCGCTGCCAGACCGAGCGCTCGGTCCAGCGCATGTCGGCCGCGCGGGCGCGGACCTCGGCCTCCTGCGCGGGCGTCAGTTCGCCATTGGCGACCAGCGCGTCGATGACCTGGTGGAAGTGCGTGCCGCGGCGCATCTGCTCCGGCCGCACGCCGGCGATGTCCGGGAAGGAAGGGCTGTGCAGCCGCACCCGGTTGTCGGGGCCATAGGCGACGAAGCCGGTGGCCAGGTGCTCCATCACGGCCTGCAGCAGGGCTGGATCGTCGGGCGGCGGCATGGCCGCGGGCGCCGGACCGGGCGGTTGCAGCAGCAGCAGCCCACCAGCCGGCAGAGGCGTCTGCGGCCAGCCCTTGAGATCGGCGGCGATGGCGCCCAGGAGCCCCTCGACCGCGGGGCGCGGCATGCCGGGGCCAAGCGCCCCTTCGGCCAGGCCGGCGCGCCGGTGCAGCGCCGGGTTGGCCAGGATCAGCCTGTCCTGGGCGTCGAAGGCCAGCAGCGCAACGGGCAGCGCGGCGAGAATCGCCGCCAGCCCGTCGCGCGGGGCCTCCACATTCACGTCGGCCGTTTCCGCAGCCCGTGCCAGGCGCACAGCCCGGCTGCCAGCACACCCACCGCCACCGTCTGGTGCAGCGTGCCGAGCGAGACCGGCACCACCCACAGCAGCGTCCAGACGCCCAGCGCGTATTGCGCCAACACGCTGCCGGCGAAGACCAGCGCCGCGGTGCGCGCGAAGCCCGGCGCCAGGTGCCGCCACGCCGCCACGCCCGCACCCACCGCCGCCAGCAGCGTCAGCGTCGCCAGCAAGCGGTGGTTGAACTGCACCGTGGCCAGGTTCTCGGTCCAGTTCAGCCAGACCGGCGCAAGGTCGAGATACCCGGCGGGGAACAGCCGCCCGTCCATCAGCGGGAAGCTGTTGTAGGTGAAGCCGGCCCGCGTGCCGGCCACGAAGCCGCCGGCCAGCATGGTCGCCACCGCCAGCCACAGCCCCCACTGCACCTGCCGGCGCACCCGCCCGGCGCGGGCGGCGGCCTCGGGCGCCAATGCCGCGGGTTCGGGCCGCAGCAGCGACAGCGCGGTCCAGAGGATCATGCCGAACAGCAGGAAGGCCATGCCAAGATGAATCACGAGGCGGTAGGGCGCGACCTCGGTGCGGCCGGAGTCGAAGCCCGAGGCCACCATGTACCAGCCGATCGCGCCCTGCAGCCCGCCCAGCGCGAACAGCAGCCACAGCCGCGGCATCAGC
>SKWC01000481.1 GCA_007129145.1 Rubritepida sp. | reverse complement strand
CGCGCCGCCGGCCGCCGCCTCGATTCCCGGGGATGGGTCCCGGCCACGGCCGGGAATATTTCCGTGCGGCTACGCGACGGGCGCATCGCCATCACCCGCTCGGGCTTCCACAAGGGCTTCATCCCCGAGGATGGGGTGATGCTGGTGGACCCCGCGGGGCAGGCGCTGGGCACGAACGCCCGCCCCTCGGCCGAAACCCTGCTGCATTGCGGCATCTACCGCGGCTTCGGCGCGGCCGGGGCGGCGCTGCACGGCCATTCCGTGCCGGCCACCGTGCTCTCGCGCCACGCCGGGGACCATCTGGTGCTGGCCGGCTATGAGCTGTTGAAGGCCTTTCCCGGCCTGCCCACCCATGACGCCGCCATCCGCCTGCCGATCCTGGACAATGACCAGGACATGGCGCGGCTGCAGGCCCGGGTGGAACAGCGCTGGGATGCCGACCCCGCGCATCCGCCGGGCTACATCCTGCGCGGCCACGGCGTATATGTCTGGGCCGAGGACATGCCCGGCGCGCTGATGCGGCTGGAGGCACTCGAATTCATGCTGGCCTGCGAGCTGGAATCGGCCCGCCTGCCGAAGGCCCATCCGTAGAGGGCCCATCCATAAAGGGAGTGTGACCCGACATGAGCCGTCTGACCGTCTGGGACGCCGCCACCAAGGCGGAGGTCCTGAACACCGAGAACCCCGATGAGATCGCCGCGGCCCTCAAGGACATCGGCGTGCGCTTCGAGCGCTGGCCGGTGGCCGATCTGCCGCCGCGCCCCGCCCCCGAGGCGGTGCTGGAGGCCTATCGCCCGCATCTCGACGCCTTCCTGGCCGAGACCAGCGCCGGCACGGCCGATGTGATCCAGCTGACGCCCGACCACCCGATGAAGGGCGCCCTGCGCGACAAATTCCTGAAGGAGCACATCCACACCGAGGATGAGGTGCGCTTCTTCCATGAGGGCGCGGGCAATTTCGTGCTGCATGTGGGCGGCCGCGTCTATGACGCGCATTGCACCCGCGGCGACCTGATCAGCGTGCCGGCCAACACCCAGCACTGGTTCGACAGCGGCGACGCGCCGGACTTCACCGTGCTGCGGGTCTTCACCGACACGAGCGGCTGGACGCCCCACTACACCGGCACCGACATGGCGGAGCGCTTCCCCGTTGTCGTCGGCTGAGCCCAGCCACATCCTGACCGACATCGAGGGCACCACCACCGCCATCGCCTTCGTCCACCGGACGCTGTTCCCCCATGCCGCCGCCGCGCTGGAAGACTTCCTGGCGCGGCACGGCGCGGAGGCGGAGGTCGCGGCCATCCTGGCCGATGTCCCCGGCCCCGACCGCCTGGCCACGCTGCGCGGCTGGATGGCGCGCGACGCCAAGGAAACCCCGCTGAAGGCGCTGCAGGGGCTGATCTGGCGGCGCGGCTATGCGGATGGCGCGCTGCGCGGGCATCTCTGGCCCGACGTGCCGGAACGGCTGCGCGCCTGGCACGCGGCGGGCCGGCGCCTCGCGGTCTATTCCTCGGGCAGCGAGGAGGCGCAGCGCCTGCTGTTCCGCCACAGCGAGGCCGGCGACCTGGAGCCCCTGTTCGACGGCTTCTTCGACACCCGCATGGGCCCGAAGCGCGAGGCGGCGAGCTACACGCGCATCGCGCAAGCCTGGAGCGCGGCGCCGGGACGGATCCTGTTCCTCTCCGACGTGGCCGAGGAACTGGACGCGGCGCGGACGGCGGGGCTGCGGACCTGCCAGCTGGTCCGGCCAGAGGACGGCACGCAGCCCAGCGGCCGCCACCCCGAGGCGGCCGACTTCACGGAAGTGGCGCGGCTTTTTCCCTGAGGCCCCCCTTAGGCGTCCCCTGAGGCGCCCCCTGGGGCGCAGGCGGGTCATTTCGCTTGGCGCGCGGACCCGGCTGGCCTAACAGCTTGGGAATCCCTCCGGAGCCGCCCATGTCCGACGCCCCTCCGCCCCCCGCAGCGCTGCCACCGCGCGACAGCTTCACCTCGCTGCTGCTGATCTTCCTGCGGCTCGGCCTGACCTCCTTCGGCGGGCCCATCGCGCACATCGGCTACTACCGCGAGGAATTCGTGGTCCGCCGCAAATGGCTGACCGAGCAGGCCTATGCGGATCTCGTGGCGCTGGCGCAGTTCCTGCCGGGCCCGTCCAGCAGCCAGACCGGCTTCGCCATCGGCGTGATGCGCGGCGGGCTGCCGGGCGGAATGGCCGCCTGGCTCGGCTTCACCATGCCATCGGCGCTGATCATGCTGCTGGCCGCCTATGGCGTGGACCTGGCGGCCGGCGGCACGGGCGCGGGGGTGGTGCACGGGCTGAAGCTGGTGGCGGTGGCGGTGGTGGCGCAGGCGGTGTGGGGCATGGCGGGCAGCCTCTGCCCCGACCGGACCCGCGCCACTGTGGCGGTGGCCGGCACGCTGGCGCTGCTGCTGCTGCCCAGCGCCTGGACGCAGATCGGCGTGATCCTGGCCGGGGCGGCGATCGGTGTGGCGCTGCTTCGCAACGGTGGCGCGCCGGGCGAGGGGCAGCTCAGCTTCACCGTGCCGCGGGCCGCCGGGATCGGCGCGCTCGTCGCCTTCGCCGTCATCCTCCTCGGCCTGCCGCTGATCGCGGTGGGCGGACCGCATGCGCTGGCGCTGTTCGAGGCCTCCTACCGCGCCGGATCGCTGGTGTTCGGCGGCGGCCATGTGGTGCTGCCGCTGCTCGACGTCAGCTTCGTGCGCAGCGGCTGGATGAGCGCGGAGACCTTCCTCGCCGGCTATGGCGTGGCGCAGGCGGTGCCCGGCCCGCTCTTCACCTTCGCCGCCTTCCTGGGCGCGGCCGCCACGCCCTTCCCCAACGGGGTGCTGGGTGCCGTGATCGCGCTGGTGGCGATCTTCCTGCCCGGCCTGCTGCTGATGTACGGCATGCTGCCCTTCTGGGATGATTTCCGGAAGAAGCCGCTGGCGCAGGCCATGCTGCGCGGGGTGAATGCGGCGGTGGTGGGGATCCTGCTGGCGGCGCTGTATGATCCGATCTTCACATCCAGCGTGCTCGCGCCCAGGGATTTCGCCATCGCGCTCGCTGCCTTCGGCGCGCTGGTTCTGTGGAAAGTGCCTGCGGTGGCGGTGGTTGTGCTGACCGCCGTGGCCGGTGCGCTGGCATACACTCTTTGACATGAGGTCGCCGATGCCCTTCGATCCTTCCGATCCCGTGCTTTCGCCCGAGGAACTGCTGGCCAGCCGCGATGCGCTGATCATCCTGGACGCGCGCGACGCGGAAGCCTTCGCCGCCGCCCGCGCCACCGGGGCCCGCCACCTGCCCATTGCGGATTGGGACCGCGCCGCCAAGTCGGAGGCGGGGCGTCTGGACAGGCTCGACCATTGGGCGGTGGCCATCGGCGCGCTGGGCCTCGATGGCGCGCGCCCGGTGGTCGTGCTGGACGACGGCCGCATGACCGAGGCCGCCCGCGGCTGGTTCATCCTGCAGCATTTCGGCGTGCCGGCGGCGGTGCTCGATGGCGGCTGGCCGGCGCTGGAGCCCCTGCTGGCCGCGGCGGGCCAGGTCGAAACGGGCCCGACCGCGCCCCCCGCCCCCTTGCCCTTCCAGCCCCGCCTGGGCACGGGGCATGTGGCGCTGATCGAGAAGGCGCCGCTGCGCGATGCCCTCTCAGCGGGCGCCGGCCCCCAGATCTTCGACACCCGCACCGCGGCCGAGCATGCCGGGCTCGACCTCAAGAAGAACCCGCGCGGCGGGCGCCTGCCGGGGGCCGCGAACCTGCCACACGCCGATCTGCTGGGGCCAGGTAACCGCCTGCTGCCGGCGAAGGCCCTGCGCGCCAGGCTAGCCAGCGCCGGCCTCCGCCCCGGCGAGCGGGCGGTGACGCATTGCGACGGCGGCGGGCGCGCCGCGCTGGCGGCGCTGGCCGCCCTGCGCGCGGGTTACACCGGGGTCGGCGCCTATTACCTCAGCTTCGCCGATTGGGCGGCCGATGAAAGCTGCCCCATCGAGGGCTGAGGACCGCCACGCCGCGCAGCCCGCCCGGTAGGAGGCGGCGCCTTTCCCTGCTATCCGCGCCGCCATGCATGCCCTTCGCCTCCACGCCGACCGCGACCTCCGCCTTGAGGAGGTCCCCCCGCCGCCCCCGCCCGGCCCGGGCGAGGCGCAGATCGCCATGCGCGCCATCGCGCTGAACCACATCGACGTCTGGGGCTGGCGCGGCATGGCCTTCGCCAAGCGCCAGCTTCCCATCGCGGTGGGCGCCGAGGCGGTGGGCGAGGTGGTGGCGCTGGGCGAGGGCGTCACCGGCATCGCCCCCGGCCGGCGCGTGGTGCCCTATGGCGGGCTGACCTGCGGCACCTGCCGCGCATGCCTGGCCGGGCGCGACAACCTTTGCGAGAACATCGCGGGCATCCGCGGCTTCCATGTGGATGGCTTCGCCCAGGGCTTCGTGAACATGCCCGCGCGGCTGCTGGTCCCGGTGCCGGACGGCGTGACGACCGAGGACGCCGCCTGCGCCGGCATCACCTTCTCGACCGTCCAGCACATGCTGTTCGACAACGCGAGGCTGGAGCCCGGCGAGGTGGTTCTGGTCCATGCCGCGGGCTCGGGCATCGGCACGGCCGCGGTGCGCATGGCCAAGGCCATCGGCTGCACCGTGATCGGCACCGCGGGCGATGATGAGAAGGTCGCGAAGGCGCGCGAACTCGGCTGCGACCATGTGGTGAACTACACCACCGACCGCTTCGAGAGCCTGGCGCGGCGCGTCACCGGCAAGCGCGGCGTGGATGTGGTGTTCGAGCATGTCGGCGCCTCGACCTGGCAGGGCTCGATGCTCTCGCTGCGCATGGGCGGACGGCTGGTGACCTGCGGCTCGACCTCGGGCGTATCGGCCGAGACGAACCTCATGATGCTGTTCCAGCGGCAGTTGCGCATCATGGGCAGCTTCGGCGCGACCCTGCGCAACATCGCCGAGGGGCTGGACAAGATGCAGGCGGGCGTGCGGCCGGTGCTGGATGCGGTGCTGCCGCTGGACCGCTTCCAGGAGGGGCTGGCGCGGCTCGAATCCCGCCGGGTCTTCGGCAAGATCGTGGTGACGCTCTGAGGCGGCGATGCGCGCCGCGCTGCTGACGGCGGGCGAGTGGCTGGCGGCGGTGGGCGGCCGGCTCGCCTTCGCGGTGCTGCGCCTGATCGGGCTGCGCGCGGCCTCGGCGCTGGGCGGGGCCGTGCTGCGGCTGATCGGGCCGCTGACGCGCAACCACCGCTTCATGATGGAGAACCTGCGCCTCGCCCTGCCGGAGATGACGCCCGCGCAGCACGCCGCCATCGCGCGCGCGGCCTGGGACAATCTGGGCCGCACCAGCTTCGAATACCCGCATCTGGATCGCATCGCCGACCCGGCCGGGGGGCTGGTGCATGCGGATGCGGAGGTTCTCGCCACCTTCGAGCGGCTGCTGGCAGATGGTCGGCCGGTGCTGACCTTCGCCGCCCATCTGGGCAATTGGGAGGTGCCCGCCGCGGTGGCCGCCGCGCATGGCCAGCGCGGGGCCATCCTGTATCGCCGCCCCAACAACCGCTTCGTCGCCGCCGATGTGGAGCGCCTGCGGCAGCGCCTGATGGGCCGCATGATCCCGGCGGGGCTCGCCGCGCCGATCCGCCTGGCCGAGGCGCTGGACGAGGGGCTGTCGGTGGGCATGCTGGTTGACCAGCGCTTCGGCCGCGGCCCGCGCGTGCCCTTCTTCGGCCGCCCTGCCGCCGCCAACCCGCTGCTGGCGCGGCTGGCGCGCCGCTTCGAGGCGCCGGTCTATGGGCTGCGCTGCATCCGCGAGGCCGGGCCGCGCTTCCGCATGGATCTGGTGGGCCCCGTCGAACTGCCGCGCGATGCGTCGGGCCGGGTGGATGTGGAGGCCGCCACCGCCCTGCTGAACCGCATCATCGAGGGCTGGGTGCGCGAGCATCCGGGCCAGTGGCTGTGGATGCACCGCCGCTGGCGCGACTGATTTTCGCTGGATTTTCACGGCCTCGCGCGGCAGGGTGACCCATGCGGCGCCATGGGGATGGCGCCGCGGATGTGGGGGGACATCCGCATGCAGCGTCGCGCCATGCTGGGCTGGCTCGGGCTTGCCGGGCTTTCGGCCTGCGCCGGGCCGCAGGTCGCGCAGCCCGTGGGGCTGTCGCGCCCGGTGCCGGGCCTCGGGCCCTATGAGGGGCTTTCCTGCGTGCCCTATGCGCGCACGCGCTCGGGCATCGCGCTGCGCGGCGACGCCTGGCAATGGTGGGCGGCGGCCGATGGGCGCTACCCGCGCGGCCAGCGCCCGGCCCCCGGCGCGGTGCTGGTGCTGGCGCGCTCATCCCGGCTGCGCGAGGGCCATGTCGCGGTGGTGCGCGAGGTGGTCTCGGCGCGCGAGATCCGGGTGGACCACGCCAACTGGGCCTCGGGCGCGCTGCGCGGGCGGGTGGCGCTGGACCAGCCGGTGCTGGATGTCTCGGCCCGCAACGACTGGACGGCGGTGCGCGTGTGGTATCCGCGCACCGCGAGCCTGGGGGCCACCGTCTTTCCGGCGCATGGCTTCATCATGCCCCGTTCCGAGATGGCCGCCGCGCGGTTATATTAACGTCATAATCCGGAGGAATTCCCATGACCGCCACCCGCCGCGCGGCGCTCGCCCTGCCCGCGCTTGCCCTTGCCACGCCGGCCTGGGCGCAATCCTGGCCCGAGCGGCCGGTGCGCATCACAGTGGGCTTCCCGGCGGGCTCCACCCCCGACATCGCGGCGCGCGCCATGGCGGTGCATCTTGAGTCGGTGCTGGGCCAGCCCATGGTGGTGGACAACCGCCCCGGCGCCGGCGGCAGCATCGCGGTCGATGCCATGCTGCGCGCCAATGACGGGCACACGCTGGCGGTGACCATCGGCGGCCCGGGCTCGACCGCGCGGCTGGTCAATCCGCAGCTTCCCTACGATCCGCCGGTCGATCTGGCGCCCATCAGCCTGCTGGCCCGCCTCCCCTTCGTGCTGGCGGTCACCCCCTCCCTGCCGGTGCGCAGCGTGCGCGAGCTGATCGAATATGCGCGGGCGAACCCGGGCCGGCTCAATTTCGGCTCGATCGGGGTGGGCACGCTCGGGCATCTGGTGATGGCCGAGTTCAACGCACGCCACAGCCTGGACATGACCCATGTCACCTACCGCTCGGTGCCGCAGAGCGTGACCGAGATCGTGGCCGGGCGGCTGGAGGTGATGGCGGCCACCGCGGGTGCGGTGCTGGGGCAGCTGAGTGCCGGCGAGGCGCGCGCCCTGGCCGTGACCGGCGAGGCGCGGATGACGCAGCTGCCGGACGTGCCGACCCTGCTCGAATTGGGCGAGCCGGGCATCCCCGTCTATGGCTGGATCGGCCTGTTCGGTCCGCGCGGCATGCCTGCGGAGCGCATCGCGCGCCTGGCCAGCGAGGCGACGCGCGCCATGGCCGCCCCCGAGACCAACCGCGCCCTGACCACCGCCGGCTTCGAGCCGCTGGGCACCACGCCAGACGCCCTGGCCGCGCTGGTGCGCACCGAGGTCAACCATTGGGGCGAGGTGATCCGCCGCCTCGACATCCGGCCCGAGAGCTGAGCCTGGACAACGCGCCAAAAGGGAACGCCCACCATGGCCGATGACAGCCTGATCCCCGTCCCGCCCGAAGCCGCCGCCCGCGCGCACATCAACGCCGAGCGCCGCGAGGCGATGGTCGCTGCCGCCGCGCGCGACCCCGAGGGGTTCTGGCGCCAGGAGTTGGGCCGCATCGCCTGGATGCAGGAACCCACCCGCATCAAGGACACCGACTTCACCGGCGATGTCTCGATCCGCTGGTTCGAGGATGGCGTGCTGAACGCCTCGGTCTCCTGCCTGGACCGCCATGTCGCCGCCGGGCGCGGCGACGAGCTCGCGATCATCTGGGAGGGCGACAACCCCGCCGCGGACAGCCACACCACCTACCGCGAGCTGCTGGCGCGGGTGTGCCAGCTGGCCAATGCGCTGCGCGAACTGGGCGTGGGCAAGGGCGACCGGGTGTGCATTTACATGCCCATGATCGTCGAAGCCGCGGTGGCCATGCTGGCCTGCGCGCGCATCGGCGCCGTCCATTCCGTGGTGTTCGGCGGCTTCAGCCCGGACAGCCTGGCCTCGCGCATCCAGGACAGCGAATGCGCGGTGCTGATCACCGCCGATGAGGGAAGGCGCGGCGGGCGCATCGTGCCGCTCAAGGCCAATGCGGATGAGGCGCTGCAATCCTGCCCCTCGGTGAAGCATGTGATCGTGGCGCGCAACACCGGCGCGCTGGTGCCGTTGGTGCCGGGCCGCGACCACCTGTGGGGCGCGCTCTGCGGCGCCCAGCCCACGGCGTGCGAGCCCGAGCCGATGGGCGCCGAGGATCCGCTGTTCATCCTCTACACCTCGGGCTCCACCGGAAAGCCCAAGGGCGTGCTGCACACCACCGCGGGTTATCTGCTGTTTGCCGCGATGACGTTCAAGTACACCTTCGACTATCACGACGAGGACGTCTTCTTCTGCACGGCGGACATCGGCTG
>SKWC01000320.1 GCA_007129145.1 Rubritepida sp. | reverse complement strand
TTGAGGAATACAAGCGACTCTTCCCCGGCGAGGCGCTGCATTTCGAATACTCGACCAGCAAAGGCGTGCCGGTGTGAGCGAGGCCGAGGACGCAAGGCTGTTCTCGCCCTCGGTTGAGCGCAACCGCGGACCCATCGCGGATGCCTTGCGCTCCATGCTGCCGGGCGCGGGGCTGGTCCTGGAGATCGCCTCGGGCAGCGGCGAGCATGCGCTGCATCTGGCGCGCGCCTTCCCGGCGCTGCGCTTCCAGCCCTCCGATCCGCGGCCGGAGGCGCGCGCCTCCATCGCGGCCTGGCGCGCGGCGGAGGGGCCGGCCAATTTGCTGGCCCCCCTTGACCTGGACGTGCTGTCGGGGCCCGATTTCCCGCGCGCCGATGCGGTTCTGTGCATCAACATGCTCCACATCGCGCCCTGGGCGGCGACAGGCGCGCTGATGGCGAAATCCGCCGCCGCTCTGGCCCCCGGCGCGCCGCTGATCCTGTACGGCCCCTTCATCCGCGAGAGCGTGCCCACCGCCGAGGGCAACATCGCCTTTGACGCCGACCTGCGCGCGCGCAACCCTGAGTGGGGCATCCGGCGGCTGGAGGATGTGGCGGCGGCCGCTGTACCCGGCTTCGTGCCGGAGCAAGTGCATCAGATGCCAGCAAACAACCTGACAGTGTTGTTCCGCCGGATTTGAGGGAATCGAGAGGTTTCACTTGACCGCACCTGCATCGTTCTGGAAGCGTCCAGGGCTATGATGCGATCGCCCCGCATGCCGGAATGGGGCCGCGCTTCTTGACCGCGCGGCCGGTGTTCCGCATCTGCCCCCCGCGGGCCGCCCCATCGGCGGCCGGCGAGGGCCAGCCATGACACAGACCTCCGACGCCTCGACCGGAAAGAAGCGCCTGTTCCTGCGCAGCTGGGGCTGCCAGATGAACGTCTATGACAGCCACCGCATGGCGGATGTGCTGGCCCCCTTGGGCTATGCGCCGGTGGACGCGCCCGAGGGCGCGGACATGGTCATCCTCAACACCTGCCACATCCGCGAGAAGGCGACCGAGAAGCTGTTCTCCGAGCTTGGCCGGCTGCGCGTGATGAAGGAGGCCCGCCGCGCCGAGGGCCAGGAGATGCTGCTGGCGGTGGCCGGCTGCGTCGCCCAGGCGGAAGGCGCGGAGATCACCGCCCGCGCCCCTTATGTGGACCTCGTCCTCGGCCCGCAGAGCTACCACAAGCTGCCCGAGCTGGTGGCGCGGGTGTCGCGGGCCGGCGGCCATGTGATCGAGACGGAATTCCCCACCGAGGACAAGTTTGACCACCTGCCCGAGGCCAGCGCGCCGCAGGGCGTCACCGCCTTCCTCTCTATCCAGGAGGGCTGCGACAAATTCTGCGCCTTCTGCGTGGTGCCCTACACGCGCGGCGCGGAATACTCGCGGCCCGCGGCTTCGGTCATCGCGGAGGCGCGGCGGCTGGTGGGGCAGGGGGCGCGGGAGATCACCCTGCTGGGGCAGAATGTGAATGCGTATCACGGCGAAGGGCCGGATGGGCGCGAATGGAGCCTGGCGCGGCTGCTGGCGGCGCTGGCCGGGATCGAGGGGCTGGAGCGGCTGCGCTACACCACCTCCCACCCGCGGGAGATGGGCGATGACCTGGTCGCGGCGCATCGCGACATCCCCGCCCTGATGCCCTTCCTGCACCTGCCCGTGCAGTCGGGCAGCGACCGGGTGCTGGCGGCGATGAACCGCGGCCACCGCGCCGAGGACTACCTGCGCATCGTGGATGCGCTGCGCGCGGCGCGGCCGGACATGGCGCTGTCCACCGACATCATCGCGGGCCACCCCGGCGAGACGGAGGCCGACCACGAGGCCACGCTGCGGCTGATCGAGCGCGTGGGCTTCGCCCAGGCCTTCAGCTTCAAATACTCGCCCCGCCCCGGCACGCCGGCCGCCGGCGCGCCCGGCCATGTGGACGAGGCCACCAAGGACCGGCGGCTGGCCGAGGTGCAGGCGCTGCTGCGCGCCCAGCAGGCGGCGTTCAACGCATCCAAGGCCGGGCAGGCTGTGGATGTGCTCTTCACCGGCCCCGGCCGCCATCCCGGCCAGCTCTCAGGCCGCACCCCCTGGCTGCAGCCGGTCCATGCCGAGGCCCCGGCCGCGATGATCGGCCGCCTCATCCCCCTGCGAATCCTTGCCGGACACCCCAACTCCCTGTCCGGGGAGCTTCTCCACCCCCCCAACCCGGAGCAACACGCCGCTTGAGCAACACCGTCGCGCTTCGCGCCCGCGCCCCCTCCTCGGAATCCCGCAGCGTCACGCTGCAATTCGAGGACAACGCCCTGCTGCCGCTGCTTTATGGCGAGCATGACAAGCATCTGGCGCGGATCGAGGCGCGATTGGGCGTACGCCTCGCTTGCCGTGGCAACCGCGTGACGATCAGCGGCGGCGCCGAGCGCACCGCCATGGCCGAGCAGGTGCTGCGCGGCTTGTGGCGCAGCCTGGAGCGTGGCGGTTCGGTGACCGGCGCCGAGGTGGAGGGGGCGATCCGCATGGCCGAGGGCGAGGCCGAGGCCGACCCCCGCCTGCCGCTGCAGGACCTCCCGCAGATCCGCACCCGGCGCGGCGCCATCGGCCCCCGCACCCCCGCCCAGGCCGCCTATATGGAGGCGCTGGGCCGGCATGAGATGGTCTTCGGCATCGGCCCCGCGGGCACCGGCAAGACCTACCTCGCGGTGGCGCAGGGGGTCGCGCTGCTGATGGCGCAGCGGGTGGACCGCATCGTGCTCTCCCGCCCCGCCGTCGAGGCGGGCGAGCGCCTGGGCTTCCTGCCCGGCGACATGAAGGAGAAGGTGGACCCCTATCTGCGGCCCCTCTACGACGCGCTGCACGACATGCTGCCGGCCGAGCAGGTGGCGCGGCGCATCGCCGCCGGCGAGATCGAGATCGCCCCACTCGCCTTCATGCGCGGCCGCACTCTTGCTCATTGTTTCGCCATCCTGGACGAGGCGCAGAACACCACCCCCGCGCAGATGAAGATGTTCCTCACGCGGATGGGCGAGGGCACGCGCATGGCCATCACCGGCGATCCGACGCAGGTTGATCTGCCCACGGGCGTGAAATCCGGCCTCTCGGAGGCCATTTCCATCTTGCGCGACGTGCCCGGAATCGGCTTCACCCGTTTCGATGAGCGGGATGTTGTTCGGCATCCCCTCGTGGGCCGGATCGTCGCGGCCTATGGTGCGGCGGAAGCCGTGCGGACGGGGCAATCCCGCCGCCCGGCCGGGAAGGATGTGGATGGAACCGGGAAGTAGCCTGCCCGGCGGCGTGGTGGCCGTCGGGCGTGCGGAAGTGGATGTGGTGGTGGAGGCGCGCGCCTGGCGCGCCGCGCTGCCCCGGGTGGAGGCGCTGGCGCGACGCGCGCTGGCTGCCACGCTGGCGGACCAGGGTGCCTCGGGGCACCTGACCCTGCTGCTGAGCGACGATGCGGCGGTGCGGCGGCTCAATGCCGGCTTCCGCGGCCGCGAGAAGCCGACCAACGTGCTCTCCTTCCCCGCGCCCGAGGGCAGCGGGACGCTGGGCGACCTGGCACTCGCCTATGGCGTGGTGCGGCGCGAGGCGGCGGAGGCGGGGCGGCCCATGGCCGCGCATCTGGCGCATCTGCTGGTGCATGGCGCGCTGCACCTGCTGGGTCATGACCATGCGGCGGCGGGCGAGGCGATGGCGATGGAGCGCGCCGAGGCGCGCATCCTGCGCCGGATCGGCGTGGCCAATCCCTGGCGTGCGCGCTGGCGCGAGGCGGCCTGAGCCATGCCCTCGGATTCGCAACCCCGCCCCGAATTGCTCCAGCGCCTGCGCGGCCTGTTCGCCCGCCGCGGCGAGAGCCTGCGCGACCGCATGGAGGCGCTGATCGGCACCCAGGAGGAGGCGCAGCCCGGCGGCGCCGCCCTGGATCGCCATGAGCGCCTGCTGCTGGCCAATGTGCTGAAGCTGCGCGACGTGACCGCGCATGACGTGATGGTGCCGCGCGCCGACATCATCGCCCTGCCGGTGGATCTGACGCTGGAGCAGGCCATCGCCGCCATCCAGCGCGAGGGCCACAGCCGCTACCCGGTGTTCCAGGGCCAGCTCGATGAAGTGCTGGGCATGGTGCACATCAAGGACGTGATCGCGGCGGTGGGGCGCGAGGGCGCCTTCTCGCTGCGCGCGGTGCTGCGCAAGCCGCTGTTCGTCGTGCCCTCCATGCCGGTGCTGGACCTGCTGCTGCGCATGCGCCAGGAGCGCATGCACCTCGCGCTGGTGGTGGACGAATACGGCGGCGTGGACGGGCTGGTGACCATCGAGGATGTGGTCGAGACCATCACCGGCGATATCTCCGACGAGCATGACGAGATCGGCACGCCCCAGATCACCGAGCGCGGCGAGGGCGTGTTCGAGCTCGACGCCCGCACACCCATCGAGGATTTCGAGGCGCGCCTGGGCCCCGTCCTGACCGAGGAGGAGCGCGAGGCGGACATCGACACGGTGGGCGGGTTGGTCTTCACCCTGGCCGAGCGCGTGCCGGCGCGCGGCGAGATCTTCAGCCATCGATCGGGGCTGGAGTTCCGCGTGCTTGAGGCCGATGCGCGGCGCATCCGCCGGCTGCGGGTGCGCCGGCCGGCCGCAGCGAGCCACAGTGGGGCGGGGCAAGGCGGGGCGGGCCAAAACGGGGCGGCCCAAGGTACGGCCCAAGGGACGCCCCAGGGGACGCCCCAAGGGACGCCCGGGCGCAGCGCGGCGGCCGAATAGCCACGGCGCTGTGGACGCCTCCCGGCGCGGCGGGGTAGGGCAGCGCCATGCGACGCTTCATGGCCTCCCGTCCCGGAGTCGCGGCATTCCTGCTCGGGGCGGCCACGGCGCTCGCCCTGCCGCCGCTGCACCTCCTGCCGCTGCTGCTGGCGACCATCCCGGCCTTCCTGTGGCTGCTGTGGCGCGCGCGGGGCGCGCGGCAGGCGCTGTGGTGGGGGGCGCTGTTCGGCTTCGGGCACCACCTGGCCGGGCTCTACTGGGTGACGCATGCGCTGTTCACCGAGATCGAGCGCTGGTTCTGGCTGGTCCCGCTGGCCGCCCCGGCACTGGCGCTGCCGCTGGCAATGTTCACGGCGCTGCCCGCCTGGGCTGCCTGGCGGGCGGGTCCGGGCTGGCCCGGGGTGCTGGCCTTCGCTGGCGCCTGGACCCTGGCCGAGATGCTGCGCGGCGTGCTGTTCACCGGCTTTCCCTGGAATCTGCTGGGCACGGCCTGGGCCTTCCACGCCCTGCCCATCCAGCCGGCGCAGCTGATCGGCACGCATGGGCTGTCGCTGATCACCCTGCTGCTGGCCGGGCTGCCCGTGCTGGGCTGGCGGCGGGCGGCGCCGCTGCTGGCCACGGGCATCGCAGCCTGGGCCGGTTTCGGCGCCTGGGCGCTGCAGCGTCCCGTTCCCTCGGAAGTGGCGGCACGCATCGTGCTGGTGCAGGGCAATGTGCCGCAGGATGTGAAGTGGGAGGAGGCGCAGCGCGTGCCGATCTTCCGCCGCTACCTGCAGCTCAGTGCCGAGGCCGCGGCGCGCGCCACCGAATCGCACCCCGGCCAGCCGGTGTTGGTGATCTGGCCCGAGACGGCGAGTCCCTTCCTGCTGACCCAGGACGCGGCCGCGCGCGAGGCCATCGCCGCCGCGTTGCCGCCAGGCGCCCTGCTGCTGGCGGGCAGCGTGCGCGCGGCCTGGGACGGGGACGGAAGGCTCTCGCAGCTGTGGAACAGCATGGTCACCCTGGATTCGGAGGGCGTGCTGGGGCCGGTCTATGACAAGGCGCATCTGGTGCCCTTCGGGGAATACATGCCGCTGGGCGGGCTGCTGCCGATCCGCGTGGTCACCGGAGGGCTGGATTTCTCGGCAGGGCCGGGCCGGGTCACGCTCTCGCTGCCGGGGGTGCCGGCGGTGTCGCCGCTGATCTGCTACGAGGTGATCTTTTCCGGCCGGGTGGTGGGAACCGAACGCCCCGGCTGGCTGTTGAACCTGACGAATGATGCCTGGTTCGGCCATTCCGCCGGACCCTACCAGCACCTCGCGGCGGCGCGGCTGCGGGCGGTGGAAGAGGGGTTGCCCCTGGTGAGGGCTGCCCAGACGGGGATATCGGCGGTGTTCGACGCCTCGGGGCGGGAGGTGGTGCGGCTGGCGCTGGGCGCGATGGGCAGCATCGAGACGGGGCTGCCGGGTGCTGCGCCGCCCACCGCCTTCGCCCGGCATGGGCTGGCGCTGCCGCTTGGGCTTGCGGCGCTTCTTCTGCTGCTGGGGTTGGCGGCGGGCCGGCGGAAACGCGTCCAGGTGGGCTCGTGACAGGATCGAATCTGATCAAAAACGAGACGAAAGCTATCTATTGACATGATCCTTCTAAAATCTTAACCGGGTGGTTGTCCAAGTAGGAATTCGGCATACCTGACGCGTGTGATTCGGTCCCGGCCGTCCACCGTGCCATGCCCCGCCCGGTTCCGGTTGTGCTTGGCCTCTCGGAGGTGAACAAGGTGAGCATCGCCATGAACGAGCCGCGTGAGGGCGCAGACTCCGCCCGCAGCGAAAAGGAACATCGGCCCAGTCCGATAGATGTCCATGTGGGTTCGCGCGTCCGGCTGCGCCGCACGCTGCTTGGCATGAGCCAGGAGCGCCTGGGCGAGGCGCTCGGTCTCACCTTCCAGCAGATTCAGAAGTATGAGCGCGGCGTGAACCGGATCGGTGCATCGCGGCTGTTCGACCTCTCGCGCGTGCTGGACGTGCCCATCAGCTTCTTCTTCGACGACATGCCCGCCACCGTGGGTGGCAGCCAGAGCTTCGCGCGGCGCAGCGGCGGTTTCGCCGAGGATCTGGCGCCTTTCGAGGACGACACGCTGCATCGGCGCGAGACGCTTGAGCTGGTGCGCGCCTACTACCGCATCCAGGACCCGGCGGTGCGTCGCCGCGTCTTCGACCTGATCAAGGCGATGACCCCCGTCGGCAACTGAGCCGGGCGGGCTTCGTCAGGCGATGGTGCCGCTGACGGGGCTCGACGGGTCGGCGCGATAGTCGCGCGGCATGCGCCCCGCCAGGAAGGCGTGGCGGCCAGCGATGACCGCATGCTTCATCGCCTCGGCCATGCGCACCGGGTCCCGGGCGTGGGCGATGGCGCTGTTCAGCAGCACCGCATCGCACCCCAGCTCCATCGCCACCGCGGCCTCGCTGGCCGTGCCGATGCCCGCATCCACCAGCACCGGCACCTTGGCCTGCTGCTTGATGGCGCGGATCATGTAGGGGTTCACGACCCCCATGCCCGAGCCGATCGGCGCGCCGAGCGGCATGATGGCGACGCAGCCCATCTCCTCCAGGCGCTTGGCCGCCACCGGGTCGTCGGCGCAATAGACCATCACCTCGAAATTATCGGCGATCAGCGCGGCGGCGGCCTCGAAGGTCGCGGCCATGTCCGGGTAGAGGAAGGGCGGCGGGCCCAGCACCTCCAGCTTGACCAGGTTCCAGCCCCCCGCCTCGCGCGCCAGGCGCAGCGTGCGCACCGCCTCCTGGGCGGTGTGGCAGCCCGCGGTGTTGGGCAGGTAGGTGTAGCGCGTGGGCGGGACGAAATCCTGCAGCATGGGCGCGCTCGCGTCGCTGAGGTTCACCCGGCGCACCGCCACCGTCACCATCTCGGCGCCGCTGGCGGCGATGCTGGCCGCCGTCTCCTCCAGCGACTTGTAGCGCCCCGTGCCCACGATCAGCCGCGAGCGGAAGCGCCGCCCGGCCACCGTCCAGTGGTCGTCCTCCGGCATGATCTGCGTCATCTCAGCCGCCCCCGATGAAATGCACGATCTCGATCGCGTCGCCCGCCTCGAGCAGCGTGCTGCCATAGGCCGAGCGGGGCACGATCTCGAGGTTGCGCTCCAGCGCGATCTTCTGCGCGGGCAGGCCGCACAGCGCCAGCAGGTCCAGCACGGTGCTGCCCTGCGGCACCGCCATGGGCGCGCCATTGACGCTCAGCGTCAGCCCCGGAGCCGATGTCTTGGCCATGATGGTCTCGGTCATGGCCGGAACATGGCGAGGCCTTTCCAGGACGACAAGGCGGGCGGCTTGCCGCTGCGCCGGGCCGCGTGCTAGCGCAACAATGCCGATTGCCCGACCATCCCTCCCCGCTGGACTCGCCAATGAAACTCGTCGCCGTGCTGAACGGCCCCAACCTCAACATGCTGGGCACGCGCGAGCCGGAGAAATACGGCACCGCCACCCTCGACGATGTCGAGGCCCTGTGCGCCGAGGTCGCCGAGGAACTGGGACTCGCGATTGATTTCCGCCAGACCAACACCGAGGGCGAGCTTGTCACCTGGATCCAGGAATGCCGTGGCCATGCGGCGGGGATCGTGATCAACCCGGCGGGCTACACCACCACCTCGGTCGCGGTGCTCGACGCGCTGCTGGCGGTCGGCCTTCCGGTTGTCGAGGTGCACATCACCAACATCCACCGCCGCGAGGAGTTCCGCCAGCACAGCCTGGTCTCCAAGGCGGCCACCGGCGTGATCGCGGGGCTGGGCGTCGCGGGCTATGCGCTCGCGCTGCAGGCCATGGCCGGGCTGATCGCCGACAGCGAGGACAACGCGCCATGACCAGCGGCATCCAGTTCGACCCCGAGGCGATCCGCCGCCTCGCGGAGATCCTGCGCGAGACCGACCTGACCGAGATCGAGCTGGTCGAGAAGGATGCGCGCATCCGCGTGGCGCGCGCCCATGCGCCCGCGGCCGCCGCCCCGCCGCC
>SKWC01000147.1 GCA_007129145.1 Rubritepida sp. | reverse complement strand
GCGCCGCCTCGGCGATGCGCGATTGCGGCGCCAGCGGGTCGGTCAGCACCTCCATGGGCAGGTCCAGCGGGATCCAGCCCGCCATCTGCCCATCCGCGCCCATGGATTGCAGCGCCCGGCGCTGCCGCGGCAATGAGCGCCAGGTGAAGCCGATGATCCCGAAGCGCTCGGCGCGCGTCAGGGCGGCGGCCACGGCGCAGCGGAACATGCCCAGCACCGGGCGGTCGGTGGCGGTGCGCGCGGCCTCCAGCCCCGGATCGCTGACGCAGCCGATGACATAGGCATCCGCGGCCTCAGCCTCGATGCGGCGGCACAGCGGCTCGGCCACCGAAAACCAGTCGCGCCAGGTCACGATGGCCGGCACGCCCTGGTCGTCGGCCAGCTGCGTCACATCAATGCGCGGCAGGCCCGGGGCGTTGAAGGGTTCCACCGCGGCGCGGATCCCGTCGGTGCAGGCGCAGGAGGTGTTGGGGTTGATGATGAGGATGCGCTGGGTCATGCGCGGCAGCATGGCACCTCCCCGCCTTGGCTGTCATGCTCCTCATCGCGCCCGCTTCCTTGCCATCAGGGCGGTGGCGGTCCATCTGTGCGGTGCACCATGACCATATCCACCGAGGCCGTGCGCTGGACGCCCGGCCGTACGCCCCCCGCTCCATCCGTGCCGCGCCCGCCGCTCCGCGCTGGCCTGTGGCGCGGCGCGCGCAACCGCTGCCCCGCCTGCGGCGAGGGCCAGCTGTTCCAGGGCTATCTCAAGCCGGTGGCGAAATGCGCCGCCTGCGCCGCGCCGCTGGGGGACATCCGCGCCGATGACGCGCCGCCCTACTTCACCATCTTCATCACCGGCAAGCTGATGATCACGCCGATCATGCTGGTCGAAAAGCTCTATTTCCCGCCCATCTGGGTGCATATGGCGCTGTGGCTGCCCCTGGTGGCGCTGGTCACCATCCTGCTGCTGCGCCCAGTGAAGGGGGCGACGGTGGGGCTGATGGCGCATCTGGGCATCACCGGGCGGGAGCACGGGCCGGGCGGCATGAGCGCCGAGGTGCTGCGGCCGGGACGCGGCGGCGGGGACTGAGCCTTGCCCGACCGCCGCCTCACGCGCATCGAACTGCCCGAGGCGCCACCCCCGCCCTCCAACTATGCGGAAGCCGACCGCCGCCAGGCCATCGATGACATCCTGCGCGGCAACCGCTTCGACCCCAAGGGCATGGGGGCGGGCCCCTTCGCGCTGAAGCTGCTGCTGCAGGAAGGCCGGCTCGTGCTGGACATAAGGCGCGAGGACGACACGCCGCTGCGCGCGCTGGTCCTGGCGATGGGTCCGTTCCGGCGGCTGATCAAGGACTACCACATGCTGGTGCAGAACCATGAGGAGGCGGTGCTGCACGGCGCGATGGAGGCGCGGGTGCAGGCCATCGACATGGGCCGGCGAGGCCTGCACAACGAGGCCGCCGAGCTGCTGATCGAGCGGCTGGATGGCCGGGTCGGCCTGGATTTCGAGACGGCGCGGCGGCTGTTCACCCTGATCGCGGCGCTGCACCAGCGGGTGTAGCGCCACGCCGGGCGGCGCTCAGTCGTGGCGGATGATGCGACCGCTGCGCGGGTCCACCTTCACCTCGCGCTCGCGCCCATCGCGCGTGCGGTACTCCACCTCCCAATAGCCGTCGTCATCCCATTCCATCTCCTCGAGCCAGCCGAAATCCGGAAGCTGCTCGACACGGCGCAGGATCTCCGAGGCGGGGATGCTGCCGCGCGGCGGGCGGTCATCGGCCATGGCGGCCGGGGCCGCGGCCAGTCCGGCCAGCAGCGCGGGGATCACGAAGCGTCGTTGCATGGGACAATCCTTTCCTCGTCATGGCCCCGGCAGGGCTTCAGGGCTGGCGCGCGCGGCGCCAAACCCTCACATCCGCACCCGAGGCCCAGCCCCGAGCGAGGAACCGCATGAAGATCAATGGTATCGCCTATCGCAGCGTCTGGCGCGATCAGGCCGGCAGCGCGGTGCGCATCTTCGACCAGACCAGGCTTCCCTGGGCGGTGGAGGAGCTGCGCCTTTCGCGCTGGGAGGATTGCGCCGAGGCGATCCGCAGCATGCGGGTGCGTGGGGCGCCGCTGATCGGCGCGGTCGCGGCCTATGGCGTGGCGCTGGCCATGGAGGCGGATGCCGGCACGCTCGACCCCGTGCTGGAGGCGCTGAACGCCACGCGGCCCACCGCCATCAACCTGCGCTGGGCGCTGGACCGCCAGCGCTCGCGGCTGCACAACCTGCCGCCCGCCCAGCGCGCAGCCGCCGCCTGGGCCGAGGCGGATGCGATCGCCGACGACGACGCCGAGACCTGCCGCCGCATCGGGGAGAACGGCCTGCCCCTGCTGGCCGAGATCGCCGCGCGCAAGGGCCGCGTGCAGGTGCTGACCCATTGCAACGCCGGCTGGCTGGCGACCGTGGACTGGGGCACGGCGCTGGCGCCCATCTACATGGCGCATGACACGGGGCTGGATGTGCATGTCTGGGTGGATGAGACGCGCCCGCGCAACCAGGGTGCCGCGCTGACCGCCTTCGAGCTCGGCGCGCATGGGGTGAAGCACACCGTGGTGGCCGACAATGCGGGCGGGCACCTGATGCAGCATGGCGAGGTGGACATCGTGCTGGTCGGCACCGACCGGGTGACGCGCCAGGGCGATGTGGCGAACAAGATCGGCACCTACCTCAAGGCACTGGCCGCGCATGACAATGGCGTGCCCTTCTGGGTGGCGCTGCCGCATTCCACGCTCGACATGCGGGTGCGCGACGGCGTGGCCGAGATCCCGATCGAGGAGCGCGGCGCCGCGGAGGTGACCGAGATGACCGGCCGCACCGCCGATGGCCGCATCGAGACGGTGCGCGTGGTGGCGGATGGCAGCGGCGCGGCCAACCCGGCCTTCGACGTGACGCCGGCGCGGCTGGTCACCGGGCTGGTCACCGAGCGCGGCCGCTGCGCGGCGAATGAGGCAGCGCTGCTCGCGATGTATCCCGAGAAGGCGTGAGCGCCGCCTCACCCCAGCTCGTTGGAGGTGTCGCGCCCACGCTCCAGCCCGAACAGCCCGCCGACCAGCAGCGCGCCGCCGACTGCGGCCGCGATGGCGGCGAGGCCCGGCGGAATGCGGCCGGGGGTGAGCCCGTCCGTCATCATCAGCGCGACCACGGCCAGGATCAGGCCAAGGCCGCAGGCCACCAGGAACAGTCCGAAACGCCGCATGATCATATTCTCCACCGCCGGTTGTGGCGCGGTGGCGCGGCGCCAAGGGGGTGGCGCTGTGGCGGAATTGTGGAACCGCATGCGCGGTCGGCGGGGCTGGGGCGCTATTTCACCATGTAGACGTCATAGCGCGGGCCCGAGGGCGGGCGCTGGCCCACCGCCACCGCCAGGATGCGGTTCATCCAGGCGAGTTCCGCCGCCGCGGTCTGGAAACGCATGGTGGCGCGGAAGTAGTAGTCGGAGGCCGGCACCGCCTCGCCCGCCGCAAGCCTGGCCAGCACCTCGGGCGGGCCGGTGCGGATGCCCTCGTAGCGCACATGCACCAGCGCGCCGGCGGCGGATTTCAGCGTCATGCGCACGTCTATGTGCGCCGTGCCGTCGGCCTCCACGCGCAGCCAGTCGGCGGCGGTGCCGCCCAGGATCTCGCCCTGGAAGGCCGGGCCGCTGACCGTGCCGCCGGTCACGGGCACGATCCGCAGATCCATGCCGTCGGCGCCCTGCCCCAGCATCTGCGGCGCGCCCACCGTGATGTCCATGGAGAAGATGTATTCGACGCCGAGCGCGAGCGGTTCGGTCATGGCGTGATCCTCCCCGGAGTTCAGCGCTGGATCCAGGGCAGGCCGGCGGCCTTCCAGCCGGCCACGGCGCCGCGGTGCCCCGCGCCATCCACCGGGCCCTCGAAGCCGTCGGCGATGTTGAAGGCGTGCGGGAAGCCCGCCGCCTGCGCAGCCTGGCCGGCCGCGAGGCTGCGCGCGCCGGAGCGGCAGAGGTAATAGACCTTGCTCTCGGCGGTGACGCCGGCCTTGCGCAGATGCTCGGCGAAATGGGTGTTCACCTGCATGGTCGGGTACATCTGCCAGGGGATCAGCACCGCCTGCTTGCCGACCGGCGAGAGGTCCGGCACGCCGACGAAGTTCCACTCGGCGTCGGTGCGGACATCCACCAGCACGGCGGCGGGGTCGTCCTTCAGCGCGTCCCAGGCCTCCTGGGCGGCGACGTCGGGCACTCGGGTCATGGGCGTTCCTCCGGCAGGGCCTCGTTCCAGGGCGGCAGGATGCGCCGTGACGGCGGGGCCCGCAATCACGGGGTTGCCCCCATCGCGCACGCGCGCCCATCTCGGACTTGCACAGCCTGTCGGCGCTGCGGCACGCTCGAGCCACTCCATGCCCAGCGAAGGATGATCGCCATGCCCCGCCTGTCCCGCCGCGCCGCGCTGATCGGCGCGGGCGCCCTGCCCCTTGCCGGCTCCCTCGCCGCCCCGGGCGTGCTGCGCGCACAGCCCGCGCCGCTGCGCCTGACGCTCGACTGGGCGTTCCAGTCGCCCAACGCCTTCGCCTTGCTGGCGCGGGAGCGCGGCTATTTCCGCGAGGCCGGGATCGATGTGCAGATCGACCGCGGCCGGGGCTCGGGCGGGGTGCCGCCGGCGCTGGTCGGGGGCAGCCACGACATGGGCTATGCCGACATCAACCCGGCCATCCGCTTCCTGGCGCAGAATCCGGATTCGGGGCTGGTCTGCGTCGCCGTGCTGCATGACCGCGCGCCGCTGTGCGCCATCGTGCGCGCCGACGGGCCGATCCGCGAGCCGCGCGACCTGGAGGGCAAGCGCCTGGCCGCGCCGGATTTCGACGCGGGGCGCCAGTTGTTCCCCGCCTTCGCCCGCGCGGCGGGGATCGACGCCAGCCGCGTCACCTTCCTGTCGGTGGCACCCGCCCTGCGCGAGCCGATGCTGGTGCGCCGCGAGGCGGACGGGATCACCGGCTTCGTCACCACCTCGGCGCTGGCGCTGAAGGGCATCGGCCTGGATCACCCGCAGCAGCGCGTCATGATGTACTACGACCACGGGCTGAACCTCTATGGCGGGGCGGTGCTGACCACCCGCGCCTTCATCGCGCGCAGCCCCGAGGTGGTGCGCGGCGCCGTCTCGGCGCTGGTGCGTGGCTTCCGCGACACCGTGAGCGACCCCGAGGCGATGCTGGCCACGCTGCGCCAGGTCGAGCCGCTGACCGATGTGGCGCTGGAGCGTGAGCGGCACCAGCTCAACATGGAGCGCGTGGCCATCACCGACCATGTGCGCCGGAACGGCATCTCGGCGGTGGAGACGGCGCGGCTGCAGACCGGCATCAGCGCGGTGGAGGCCGCCTTCGACCTGCCGCAGCGGCTGCAGGCCGGGCAGTTCTACCTGCCCGACTTCCTGCCGCCTGCGGAGCAGCGCCGCCTCGGCTGAAGGCGCTTCTGCCCAATCCGCGGGCAGGCCGCGCGTGAACGCGCGTGTGCGGCCAGCCGAACGCGTGGGCATGGCCGCAATGGGCTGCTAGTGCGGAAATGGCGGGGCCGGCTGCCCCGCCGCAGGAGACCGCCATGCCCCCGAACCGAGCCGTGCCGCGATGAGCCACGCCTTCGTCGAGATCGACAATGTCGCCATGCGCTATGGCGGGGTCGAGGGCACGCTGGCGCTGGAGGGCTGCTCGCTCTCGGTGCAGGAGGGCGAGTTCGTCGCCGTCGTCGGCCCCTCGGGCTGCGGCAAGTCCACGCTGATGCGCCTCGTCTCGGGGCTGTGGCCGGCCACCGACGGCAATGTGGTGGTGGCCGGGCGCGAGGTGGACGGGCCGCTCAGCCTGGTCGGCATGGCCTTCCAGAACCCCACCCTGCTGCCCTGGCGGCGCATCCTCGACAATGTGATGCTGCCCCTTGAGGTGGTGCCGGCGCATCGCGCCCGTCTGCGCCGCGAGCGCTTGGCCTATGAGAAGAAGGCGCGCGAATTGCTGCGGCTGGTGGGGCTGGAGGGGTTCGATGCGAAATTCCCCTACCAGCTCTCGGGTGGCATGCAGCAGCGCACCAGCCTGTGCCGCGCCCTGATCCATGAGCCGCCGCTGCTGATGCTGGACGAGCCATTCAGCGCGCTCGACGTCTTCACGCGCGAGGATCTTTGGGACGTGCTGCAGGATGTATGGATGGCGCGGCGGCCCACCGTGGTCCTGGTCACCCATGACCTGCGCGAGGCCGCCTACCTGGCCGACCGGGTCCTGGTGATGAGCAGCCGCCCTGGCCGCATCATCGCGGAGCGCCGGGTGGATTTTCCGCGCCCGCGCCGCATGGAGACGACCTTCCTGCCCGAGTTCACCGCCCTGGTCGCGGAGCTGCGGGCCAACATCGCCGCCGCCCGCCGCGGCGAGGAGGTGGCGTGATGTCCGGCAAGACCAATGCGCGCCTCGAAGCCATGGCCGCGGCGGCGCGCCGCCAGCGCGTGCTGCAGGCCTGGATGCCCTGGCTGGTCATCCTGTTCACCGTGGTGGCGTGGGAGGCGGTGGTGAAGGCCTTCGGCATCGTCCCCTTCATCCTGCCCGCGCCGACCGACATCTGGGCATCGGCGGTGCGGTGGTGGCAGCCGCTGCTGGACGACAGCCTGCAGACCCTGTTCACCACGCTGGTGGGCTTCGCGCTCGCGGTGGTGGGCGGCGTGGTGCTGGGGGTGCTGATCGGCAGTTCGGCGCTGATCTACAGGGGGCTCTACCCGCTGCTGATCGCCTTCAACTCCATCCCCAAGGTGGCGGTGGTGCCGCTGCTGGTGGTGTGGTTCGGCATCGGCATGTGGCCGGCCATCATCACCGCCTTCCTGATCAGCTTCTTCCCGATCGTGGTGAATGTGGCGACCGGCATCGCGACGGTGGAGCCCGAATTGCGCGACGTGCTGCGCGCGCTGGGGGCGCGGCCGGTGGACATCGTCCGCAAGGTCGGGCTGCCGCGGGCCATGCCCTATTTCTTCGCCTCGCTGAAGATCGCGATCACCGTGGCCTTCGTGGGCTCCATCATCGCGGAATCCGTGGCCCCCAACGCCGGGATCGGGCGGCTGATGATGGTCGCATCCTCGCGCTTCGACGTGCCGCTGGTCTTCGCCGGGCTCATCACCACCGGGATCATGGGCATCATGCTCTACTGGATCGCGGAGTTCATCGAGCGCCGCACCACCGGCTGGGCCATGCGCAGCATGGAAGGGCAGAACTTCACGCCGGGCGGCTGATCGGGCAAAGCGGGACGCATGGACAATCTGCGCCTCGGCTTCCTCACGCCCTCCTCGAACACGGTACTGGAGCCGCTGATCGCGCGGCTGCTGCACGACACGCCCGACATCACCGCGCATTTCGCGCGGTTCCGGGTGGTGGCCATCAACCTCGGCGCGGATTCGCGCACCCAGTTCGACCCCGAACCCATCCTGGCGGCGGCCGAGCTGCTGGCTGATGCGAAGGTCCATGCGATCTGCTGGGCCGGCACCTCGGGCTCATGGCTGGGCTTCGCGCAGGATGAGGCGCTGTGCGCCGCCATCACCGCGCGCACCGGCATCCCCGCCACCACCGCCACGCTTGCCCTGCGGGATGCGCTGCGCGCGGCCGGGGCGCGGCGCCTCGCGCTGGTCACGCCCTATCTGTCCGAGGTGCAGGCGGCCATCATCGCGAATCTTAACGCCGAGGGCTTCGAGGTGGCCGCCGAACGCCACCTGGAGGATCCGGGCAACTACAGCTTCGCCGAGCATTCCGCCCCCAAGGTGAACGCGCTGGTGGAATCCGCGCTGGACGAGGCGCCGGCCGAGGCGGTTTCCATCCATTGCACCAATTTCCGCGGATTGCCGGGGGCCATGGCGATCGAGGCGCGGCGCGGGGCGCTGATGCTGGACTCGGTGGCGCTGTCGGTCTGGGGCGCGCTGAACGCGGCGGGGCGGCCGGTTGCGTTGCCCCAGGGGAGGTTGTTCCAACTGAAGAAAGAGTGAACAAACGTCTAAAAAATGATTGACGACGCAACGGCAAATTAATACGAGGCGGTCATGCCGACCGCCATCCTCTCCCCCCTCGACCTCATGCCCGCCCCGGGCACCCATGCCCTCACCGGCGGCTTCGCGCGGCCGGTGGCGCTGTCCTTCAGCTTCGCCTCGGACGGGCCCGCGCTGGATGCGGCGCAGCAGCAGGCGGCGCGCGCGGCGATGCAGGCCTGGGCGGAAGCCGCGGGGCTGGTGTTCATCGAAACCCCCTGGGCGGATGCCGATCTGGTGTTCGGCTTCGGCGCCGCGGGCGACACGGTCGCGCTGGACCCCGGGGGCTTCGGCATGGGCGCCCTGCTGCAGGGCGTGGGCCGGGTGCTGGGGCTGAACACCGCGCCGGAATGGGCCGCGCCCGAGGCGACGGTGATGCGCCCCGACCCCGCCAACACCCTGGGCTGGGCCGATGCCGAGGCCGCCGCCGCCCTGTTCGGCCCGCCGCTCGGCGGGGAGGTCGTGCGCTGGGGCTATGATGCGGACCTCGACGCGCTGCGCGCCGATGTGTTCGGCTTCGACGGCCAGTGGCTCCATGCCGGCAGCGGTCCCACCGCGCTGTTCGGCGGGCCGGGCAATGACGTGCTGATCGGCGGGCCGGGCAATGACTGGCTGAATGGCGGGCCGGGCGACAACATGCTGGTCGGCGGGGCGGGGCGCGACACCGCCGAGATCGGCCTGCTGCGCGGCGAGACGCAGATGGACTGGCAGTTCCAGCGCGTCCATGCCGAAT
>SKWC01000462.1 GCA_007129145.1 Rubritepida sp. | reverse complement strand
CGCGCCGCGGCCAGCACCTGTCGCCGCACCGGATCGGCATCCCTGATCGCTGCTGTATCGGGCATCACCGTCTCCTCATCCTGCGCCCGGGCTGCCGCCGGGCTTGGCGCAACCAGTTTCCCGTGCGCGCCCGCACCGGCGCAAGCCAAAGCTTCCCGCACACAGTGTTGACCCCCGCTTGCCAGCCGGTCCCGAATTGTCCCAGATGTGCGTTGTCACCTGGGTGAGCCCTGAAGCCGGGCTGAGAGGCGGGATGCATCCCGCGAGCCTTGGAACCTGATCCGGTTCGGACCGGCGAAGGGAGCGGTGGACGATGCCCGGCGAGCATGCCGGAAATCCTCCCTCCATGCGCCTGTCCACGCCGCATGGAGGAAATGGATGAAGCGTCGCCACCTGCTCGCCGCCGGAGCCACCCTGGGCACCAGCGTCATTGCCGCACCCGCCATCACACCGCCGGCACTGGCGCAGCCCGCCCGCGCCCGCACCCTGCGCTTCGTGCCGCAGGCGGCGCTGGCGGCGCTCGACCCGGTCTTCAACCTGACCACCATCACCTCGACGCATGGCAATTGCGTCTTCGACACGCTCTACGGCATGGATGCGCGGCTGCGCCCGCGCCCGCAGATGGCCGCCGGCCACAGCACCTCGGCCGATGGGCTGCGCTGGGAGATCACGCTGCGCGACGGGCTGCGCTTCCACGACGGCGAAGCCGTGCTGGCGCGCGACTGCGTCGCCTCTATCCGCCGCTGGGCGCAGCGCGACGGCTTCGGCCAGGTGCTGATGCAGGCCACCGCGGAACTCTCGGCCCCCGATGACCGGCGCATCGTCTTCCGCCTGCACCGCCCCTTCCCCAGCCTGCTGGACGGGCTGGCGAAGATCATGACCATCCCCTGCTTCATCATGCCCGAGCGCCTGGCCCGCACCCCCGCCAGCCAGGCGCTGACCGAGATGGTGGGCAGCGGCCCCTGGCGCTTCCTGGCCGATGAGTTCAACGCCGGCGCCTTCGCCGCCTATGCCCGCAACGAGGACTACATCCCGCGCGACGAACCGGCCGAGGTCTCCTCCGGCGGCAAGCACGTGCATTTCGACCGGCTGGAGTTCGTCTGGATCCCCGATGGCGGGACCGCCGCCGCGGCACTGCGCACCGGCGAGATCGACTGGATCGAATACCCCCTGCCCGACCTCATCCCGATGCTGGACCGCGACCGCGGCACCCGCACCCAGATCTACGATCCGCTCGGCTTCCTGGGCTTCCTGCGCTTCAACCACCTGCACCCGCCCTTCAACGACGTTCGGGTCCGCCGCGCCATCCGCGACGCCATCGTGCAGAGCGACTTCATGTCGGCCGTGGCCCGGCCCGGCGACTGGCAGGAATGCCACGCGCTGTTCCCCTGCTCGCTGCCCGGCGTGCATGAATTCGCCCCCGCCCCGCGCGGCGAGGAAGCCATGGCGCGCGCCCGCGCCGCGCTGGCGGAAGCGGGTTATGCCGGCGAGCCGATCATCCACATCAACCCGAGCGACTTCCCCGCCGTTACCCAGCAGGGCCGACTGATGGTGGATCTGATGCGCCGCTTGGGCGTGAACATCCAGGCCATCGAGAGCGACTGGGCCAGCACCGTGGCCCGCCGCGCCAACCGCGCCGCCCCGGGCCAGGGCGGCTGGCACATCCACAACACGAACTTTCCGGCACCCGGCATCGCCAACCCCGCCCTCAGCCCCATCATCCGTATGAACGGCGCCGATGCCTGGTTCGGCTGGCCCGAGGACCCCGCGGTGGAAGCCGCCATCACGGATTGGGTGATGGCCCCCGACCGCGCCGGCCAAGCCGAGGCCATGCGCCGGGTTGAGGAGGCCGCCTGGCAATCCGTCCCCTTCGCACCCACCGGCCTGTTCCGCCTGCGCACCGCTTTCCGCGCGGAGTTGGAAGGCGTCCTGCAGGCGCCGAGCCCGATGCTGTGGAACCTCCGCCGGACGCGGTAATCGGCCTCAGCCGGGGATGACGCCGCTGTCGCGCAGATAGGCCAGCAGCGGCAGCATGGGCAGGCCGAGGATGGCGGCATGGTCGCCGCGGATCTCGCGCATCAGCTGGATCCCCGGCCCTTCCAGCCGGTAGGCGCCGACGCTGGCCGTCACATGCGCCGCCTCGCGCGCCAGATAGGCGTCGAGGAAGGCGTCCGAAAAGTCGCGCATGGCCAGCCGCGGCTTCGCCAGGTGGTGCCAGGCGCGTGCCCCATCGCGCCAGACCACCACGGCGGTCACAAGCTCATGCGCCCGGCCGCGCAGCCGCAGCAACTGCCGCCGCGCGGCGCCGACATCCTCCGGCTTGTCGAACCATTCATCCTCGCAGACCAGAAGCTGGTCCGCGCCGATGATCACCGCCTCCGGCGCGCGGCGGGCGATGCGAACCGCCTTGGCATCGGCCAGCAGCGTCGCGGCATCGGCCGGGCTCATGCCCTCGGCACGCGCGCTTTCCTTGATGGCGGCCTCGTCCACCGCGGCGGGCATGGCGGTGAACTCCAGCCCCGCGGCCTCCAGCAGGGCGCGCCTTGCCGGGCTTTGCGACGCCAGGATCAGCCTCACCGCTGATCCCCCAATATGCCGGCCGCCGGGTCATTCGGGGCCGCCCGCTCCAGGCTGCCGCGGCGGCGGTGCCACAATTCCATCTGCTGGATCACCGTGGCCGCCGTCTCCTCGATGCTGCGCCGCGTCACGTCGATCACCGGCCAGCCCCGGCCCGCGCAGAGCCGGCGCGCGGCCAGGATCTCGGCCTTCACCGCCTCGGCATCCACATAGTCGTTCTCGCCCACGCGCACGCCCTCGGCGCCGATCATGCGCAGCCGGTGCCGCCGGATGTCGAGCAGCGAGACGGGATCAATGGTCAGCCCCACGATCGGGCAGACGGCGTCATCCAACTCCTTGGGCAGCGGGGCACCGGGAACCAGCGGCACATTCGCCGCCTTGATCCCACGGTTGGCGAGGTAGAAGCAGGTCGGCGTCTTGGAACTGCGCGACACCCCCACCAGCACCACATCCGCATCCATGATCCCGGCCACGCCCTGGCCGTCGTCATGGCTGAGCACGTAATGCATGGCGTCAATGCGCCGGAAATAATCGGCGTCCATCACATATTGCGCCGCCCGCTTCTCCTTGGCGCTGCGGCCGATCTCGCGCGCCAGCACGTCCATCACGGGGTCCAGTACGGACAGCACCGGCATGCCCATCCGCTCGCATGCCTCCTGCAGCGCGAGGCGCAGGCTGCTGTCGGCCAGGGTGAACAGCACTGGGCCGGGCTCGTGCTCGATGCCCTCGATCACCCGGTCGAGGTTGAGGCGCGAGCGCACGAGGAACCAGCGATGCTGGATCACATTGGGGTCATCGAAGCGCGCCAGCGCCGCCCGGGCGATGCTGTTGAGGGTCTCTCCCGTGCTGTCGGAGACGAGGTGGAGATTGGTGTTCCGGCTGGGGGTCACGCTGTGGATCACTCCTGCGGGGCGCTGGATCATGGGGATAACCCGTCCGCCCCCCCGCGCGCCACCCGGTCAGCGGGGACAAGCGGAACAAGCCGTCCCGGCGGGGAGAACTTCCCCGCGGGGTGTGGACGACTCACGACCACCGCGCGCAACCCAATGGGAGCAAGGGATCCGGCGCGGCCAGCGCGGTGCACAAGGCTGTGGATGTTTCACGCATCCCTTGGTTCCCCGATTCCCACAGGCCCATCAGCCTCCACACCATCTTCTTTCCTTTCAGGATTGATGGGATGCTTCCCCGCATGACGGACAAGCCCTTCCTCAAGACCCTGGCCGGCGAGGCCGTATGGCCGCCGCCCGTGTGGCTGATGCGCCAAGCAGGCCGCTATCTCCCGGAATACCGCGCCGTGCGCGACAAGGCGGGGGGCTTCATCGCCCTGTGCACCACGCCCGATTTGGCGGCCGAGGTCACCCTCCAGCCCATCCGCCGCTATGGCTTCGACGCGGCCATCCTGTTCTCGGACATCCTCATGGTCCCCTGGGCGATGGGCCAGGACCTGCGCTTCGCCGAAGGCGAGGGGCCGCTGCTCACCCCCATCAAGGACCAGGCCGGGCTGGACGCGCTCGACGTCGCCGCGGTGCCGGAACGCGCCGCGCCGATCATGGAGACGGTGCGCCGGGTGCGCGCGGCGCTGGAGACCGACCACCCCGGGCGCGCCCTGATCGGCTTCGCGGGCAGCCCCTGGACGGTCGCCTGCTACATGGTCGAGGGCCGCGGCGGCGGCGAATTCCCGCTGGCGCGGCGCATGGCCTTCCGCGATCCCGAGATGTTCGCCGCCGTGATGGCGAAGCTCGAATCCGCCACCCTGACCTACCTGCTCGCGCAGGCCGAGGCCGGGGCCGAGGCGCTGATGCTGTTCGACTCCTGGGCCGGGCTGCTCTCGCCGAGCGGCTTCCGCCGCTGGGTCATCGAGCCTTCGGTGCGGCTGGCCACGGCGCTGCGCAAGGCACGCCCCGACATCCCGCTGATCGGCTTCCCGCGCCTGGCCGGACCGCTGCTGCAGGAATATGCCGCGGCCGTGTCGGTGCAGGCGGTGGCGATGGACACCGGCATGGACCCCGCCTGGGCGGCGCGGCATGTGCCGCCGCAGATGGCACTGCAGGGCAATCTGGACCCGCAGGCGGTGGTGGCGGGCGGCCCGGCCCTGGAAGCCGAGGCGCGGGCCATCCTGGAGGCCATGCGCGGCCGTCCCTTCGTGTTCAATCTGGGCCATGGCATTGTTCCGCCGACACCGCCGGAACATGTCGCGCAGTTGATGCAGATTCTCCGTGCGGCTTGATTCGCGCGCGATCAGGGGTATCTCCTCCCCGCAGGTCCGGGGATATTGATGATGGCGCGGCGCGTTGCGGTTGTTCTGTTCAATCTGGGTGGGCCGGACGCGCCGGAAAGCGTGCGGCCCTTCCTGGTCAACCTGTTCACCGACCCGGCGATTCTTCGCGTCCCGGGCTTCATCCGGCCCTGGCTCGGCAAGCTGATCGCCTGGCGGCGCACCGCCCCCGCCCAGGAGAACTACGCGGTGCTGGGCGGCAAGTCGCCGCTGCTCGAACTCACCGAGGAACAGGCCGCCTCCCTCGACGCGCGGCTGGCCGGCCGCGAGCCCGAGGTCGAGTACAAAAGCTTCGTCTGCATGCGCTACTGGCATCCCATGAGCGACGCCGTGGCCCGCGCCGTGCAGGAATGGGGCGCGGATGAGGTTCTGCTGGTGCCGCTCTATCCGCAGTTTTCCACCACCACCACAGGCAGTTCCATCACCGCCTGGGACGAAGCGGCGCGCGGCATCGGCCTGTCGGTCCCCACCACCACCCTGTGCTGCTTCCACTCGGACCCGGCCTTTGCCGAGGCCACGGCCGCCATGGTGCGCGAGGCGCTGGCCAAGGCGCGCGCCGAATTGCCGGAAGGCGTCGGGCTGCGCGTGCTGTTCTCAGCGCATGGCCTGCCCGAGAGCATCGTGAAGGCCGGCGACCCCTACCAGTGGCAGGTCGAGCAGACCGTCGCCACCGTGCTGGAGAAGCTGGACGAGCCGGGCCTGGACAGCATCGTCTGCTACCAGTCGCGGGTGACGCCGCAGAAATGGATCACCCCCTCCACCGAGGATGAGATCGAGCGCGCCGCCCACGACAAGGTCGCGATCCTGGTCTGCCCCATCGCCTTCGTCTCCGAACATTCCGAGACGCTGGTGGAGCTCGACGTCGAATACCGCGAGGAAGCCGAGAAGCTGGGCGTGCCCGCCTATTTCCGCGTGCCGGCGCAGAACAGCGATCCCGGCTTCATCGGCGCCCTCGCGGATCTCGTGCTGCGGGCGCGCTCGGGCGGGCGGGCCCTGTGCAGCTTCGCCGGCGCGCGGCAGTGTCCCAAGGTGCATGGCGACTGCCCGCACGCCCGCATCCGGCAGGAGGCCGCGCACGCGGCATGATCGCCCGCCCCTTCCGGGCCGTGCTGTTCGATTGCGACGGCGTGCTGGCCGACAGTGAAGGCCTGGTGAACGCCATCGTCGCCGAGGAACTCACCGCGCTGGGCTGGCCGCTCTCGGCCCAGGAGTCGCACGCCACCTTCCTCGGCCAGGCGCTGCCGGACATGCTGCCGCTGATCCACGCACGGGTGGGGGCGCTGCCACCGCAATGGCCGGCGGCGATCTCGGCGCGCATCACCGCTGAACTCGCGCGCCGGCTGGAGCCGATGCCTGGCGCTGTCCAGGCGGTGGCGCGGCTGGCCGCCCGTGGGATGCCGCTCGCGGTCTGCTCCAATTCGGCGCGCGCCGAACTGGCCATGAAGCTTGCGGTGCTGGGCCTCAACCCCTTCTTCGGCGCGCGGGTGTTCAGCTTCGAGGATGTGGCCCGCCCCAAGCCGGCGCCCGACATCTACCACGCCGCCGCAATTGCCTGCGGCATCGCGGCCGAGGACTGCCTGGTGGTCGAGGACAGCGCGACCGGCGTGGCGGCCGGGCTGGCCGCGGGCTGCCAGGTGGTGGCCCTGGTGCCGGGGCTCGCTGCTCCGCACCTGCCTTCGCTGGACATGCTGGCCTGAACGCCCTGGTGCCTTGCGGGCCGGCCGGGCGTCCTCACCTGCTGAGCCGGACAGCGCTGCGCGGAGCATCCCGATGGACGACCCCACCCCCGATCTCGGCCGTGCGGAGAATGGCGCGATCATTCGCGCCGTCCTGGCCATGCTGCTGCTGCTGGCGGTGGCCGCCGGACTGACCTGGCTGGCCATTGTGCAGGCTGTGCCGATAGCCGCGATGGTGGCCTTCATCCTCGCCATCTCCGGCGTGGTGATCTATGCGCGGACCCGCATCCGCGTGGCGGTGGCGCGCTTCGAACGCGCGCGGGCGGCTCGGTTGCGGCCCGATTGATCAGAACCGGCGCAGCAGCCGGTCGATGTAGTCCAATTCTTCCGCGGGGCGATGGCGTTCGGCACCGCGCCGGCGCAACTCCTCCTGCAGGCGGCGGGTGCGCAGCGCCTCGGCCTCGTCGGGCACACGGGTGTCGCCCTCGTTCTGGGCGGCGCCGACGCCACCGCGCTGGCGGCCGAGCGGGTCCTGCCCCTCGCCCATGCCGTATTCGTCATCGCCGAACATCCCCTCGCCGTCATCGGGGCCCATGCCGTCGCCGCCCTGGCCCTGGCCGCCGCCCTGGCCGAACTGGCGCTGCATCTGCTGCGCCATCTCGCGCCCGCCCTCCTGCAGGTTCCGGATGGCCTCCTGCTGGGCCGGGCGCGGATCCGCGTTGCCGCGCAGCGCCTCCACCGCCTCGCGCATCGCCTGGTCGGCGCGGCCGAGGGATTCCGGAACTTCTCCGGTCAGCTCGCCGAACTGGGTCATCAGCTCACCCAATGCGCGGCGGAGGGCCTGCTGCACATGGGATTCGGCGCGGGTCGCGGCGGCCGCCTCCTCCGGCGAGATCTGCGGCACACGCGGATCGAGCGGTTCCGCGGGGCGCTGGCGCAGGTGCCAGGGCGAGCGCTGCCAGCGCTCCAGCGCCTCGCGCCGCTCCTGCTGCTCGGCGCGGCGCTGCGCCTCGTCCAGAAGGGCGGTCTGGCGGCGCGAGAGGTCCTGCACGGCACTCATCTGCTGCTCGCCGCGCTCGCGCGCGCGCTGCTGCTCGGGCGTCTCGCTGGCGCCGATGCGGCCCTGTTCCAGCGCCTCCAGGACGCGCTCGAGGTCGGCCAGCTCGCGCCGGGCGTCCTCGATGCGGTTCTGCCGGTTGGCCTCCTCCATGCGCTCGGTGCGGCGCTGCATGTCGCGCTGGTCCAGCAGGCGCTGCTGCGGGTCGTAGGGCATCTCCTCGGCGTTCTCGTGCTGCAGGCGGTCGGCCAGCGCTTCCAGGTGGCGCCGGATGGCCTCGCGCAGCTCGGCGATGCGGGCTTCGGCTGCGGCGCGCTCGGGATCATTGTCGTCGGGGGTGACGGCGGCTTGGTCCAGCGCCTCGCGCAGGGCGCGGCGGGCCTCGGCCAGGGCGCGGGCGGTGCGGCCGTCACGGCCCTCCTCCAGCGCCAAGGCGGCCTCCCACAGCAGGGCCTGCGCCTCCGGGATGGCCCCGGCGTCGCGGCCCCGCGCCAGGGTGGTGCGCGCCACCCAAAGCGCCAGCAGCGTCGCCCAGTCGTTGTCGAAGGCGTCGGGGGCGGCGGCCAGCATGCCCAGCACATGCACCGCATGGGGCAGGCTGTCCGGATCGCGGGACAGGTCGCGGCGAAGGCCGATCAGGGCGCGCGCCACCGGGTGGTTGAAGCTGCGCTCGGGCAGGATGGCGCGCATCGTGCCCGAGCGCCCGGTCAGCCCGGCGCCATCCTCGGCCACGAGTTCCACGAAGACGGGCAGCCCCGCCCAGGGATGCGCGGTCAGGTCGAACAGCGCCGTGCCCTCGGCCTCGCGCGGGGCGGGGGCCGGCACGGACAGGTCCAGCCGGACCGGCTCGGCCTCGGGCCGTGGTGCGAGAGTGATGACAGCGCGCAGCCCCACCACGCCCCAATCGTCGCGCACCGCCCAGGGCAGGCGCAGGGCCAGCCCGCGCGCGGCGCGCCCGGGCTCCTCGGTGAAGCGCACATGGGGCGGAGTGTCGGGCTGCACCGTGATGTTCCACAGCGCCAGGTCGCGGCCGCCCTGTCGCAGCACCACCCGCGCGGATCGGTCCAGCGGCGCGCGGAGGTTGTGGCTTCCCGCACCGACCGGCGCGAAATCCACCCCTTCCAGCCCGCGCAATTCCGGCGTGCCGGCGCCGCCGCTCAGCGCGATGCGGAACTCGCTGCCCAGAGGCGCGACCAGATCAGCGCCGGGTGCTGAGAGAAATTGCGGCGGCGCGCCGGTGTATGCCGGCGGCGTGATCCAGGCCTCCAGGCGCAGCGGCGCGGCGGGTCCGCCCAGGCTGAAGTCAGGCAGCACCGCCCGGCCCAGCAGGCGCGGTGCCTCCGGGCCACCGATGACCAGCGCCGCACCCAGCGCCACCACCAGCGCCCCGCGCAGCGCGCGGCGGTCGCGG
>SKWC01000109.1 GCA_007129145.1 Rubritepida sp. | reverse complement strand
GCCGGCACCGGCGCGCAGCAATGGGCGCAGGCCGCGCGGCTCTGGCGCGGCGCTTCGGTGGCGGCGGGGCGGATCAGGCTCAAGGCAGCATCAGCCGCTGGCGGATGTCGAGGTGGCGGCCCTCGGGGTCGGTCAGGCGGCCGCGGAACTCCCACTGGCCGGGCGCGAGGCCGTCGGGCAGGTCGAAGCCGCGCCGCGGGGCGGCGGCGCCGAGTTCCACCCGGATGCCCTCGATGGGGCGCAGCAGATAGGCCTCGATGATGCCCGGGACGGCTTCGCCCGCGCGGTCCGTCACGGCGGTGGCGATCCGCCCCTCCTCGATGCGCACCAGTGGGGTCCAGCCCAGCGCGTCCTGCCGGGCGGCTTCCTCCAGGATGAGGTTGTAGGCGCGGCCGCGGTCATAGGCCTGGCCCGTGGTGAGTCCGGTGAAGGTGGAGATGGCGTAGAAGGCCATGAAGCCGTTCACCACCACCACGATGCTCATGCCGCCCACGAAGATCCAGGGGATCCAGCTGCTGCGGCGCTCGCCCTCCCGGCGCGAGGCGCCGCTCATGGCCGGGGCCCCAGGAAGCTGCTGCCGCGCGCGGCGATGCTGCGGCCCTCGGCGTCGATCAGTCGGAAGGTCACGGGCGTGTTCTCCGGCAGGCGCAGGGTGGGGGGCGCGGTGACGAGGGTGCGCCATTGCGAGATCCCGTCATCGCGGGCGGCCAGGATCGGGCGGCCGAGCGCGTCCAGCGGCGCCTCCTGCACCAGCATCTGCAGCCCCTGCGGCCCCTCCAGCACGAGGATGAGCTGCGTGTTCTGGCCGCGTGTCTTGTTGGTGATGCGGACCGTGTAGCCGTTGCGGATGCCGCCGTCCGAGAGCTGCACGAACAGCGGCGCGCGGTCGCGCTCGACATGCAGGGTCAGGGTGGGGCGCAGCAGCCAGGCGCCAAGCATCAGCGCCGTGACCGCCACCAGGATGCCGCTGTAGATCAGGGTGCGCGGGCGGATCACCTTCTGCGGCTTGCGCGCGGCCATGCCGGCCGTGAAGCGCGCCTCGCCCGGGGGCATGCCGGCGGTGGCGGCCTGCGATGCGGCGAGGCTCTTCAGCGTCTCGAAGGCGACGAGGCCGCGCGGCCGGCCCAGCCGGTCCATGATGTCGTCGCAGGCGTCCACACACAGCCCGCAGCCGATGCATTCCATCTGCTGGCCGTCGCGGATGTCGATGCCGGTCGGGCAGACATGCACGCAGGCTTGGCACGCCACGCAATCGCCATGCGCGGCCTCGGGCTTGCCGCGCGGCTCGCCGCGCCAGCCGCGGTAGGTCACCACCACGCTGTTCTCGTCCAGCATCGCACCCTGGAAGCGCGGCCAGGGGCACATGTAGGTGCAGACCTGCTCGCGCGCGGCGCCGGCCAGAATGTAGGTGGTGGCGGTGAACAGCGCGAAGAATCCATAGACCGTGAGCGATGCCTGGCCGGTCAGCACATCCAGCGTCACGGTCGGCGCGTCGTTGAAATACATGATCCAGGCGCCGCCGGTGGCCATGGCGATGCCCAGCCATGCGGCGTGCTTCAGCGCCTTCTTCTTCCACCACGCGCCGTCATGCGCCCCCTGGTCGAGCTTGATCCGCGCGTTGCGGTCACCCTCGATGCGGCGCTCGATCCACATGAACAGGTCGGTCCAGACGGTCTGCGGGCAGGTGAAGCCGCACCAGACGCGCCCGAACAATGAGGTCACGGCGAACAGCCCGATGGCGCCCAGCACCAGCACGCCCGTCAGGAAATACACCTCCTGCGGCCAGATCTCGAACCACAGGAAGAACAGCCGTCCGTGGGAGAGGTCCACGAGCACCGCCTGGTCGGGCACGCCCGCGCCGCGGTCCCAGCGCAGCCAGGGCACCAGATAGTACAAGGCCAGCAGCAGCCACAGCACCGCCCATTTCACCTGGCGCACCGTGCCTTTGACCGAGCGCGGATAGACCTTCTGGTGGCTGGCGTAGAGCGACCCCTGCGGGTCCTCCACGGGTGCCTTGCCGGGCCTCGTCACGTTCATTGCGCCTGGGCCTTCCCTATTCCCCGCCGCCCAGCGCGTGGACGTAGACGGTGATCATGGTGACCATCGCGGGATCGAGGCGCCCCTGCCAGGAGGGCATCACGCCGGCGCGGCTGTAGGCGATCGAGCGGATGATGCTCTGCCGGTCGCCGCCATAGAGCCAGATCTGGTTGTTGAGCGCCGGCGCACCCTGCTCGCGCATGCCCTCGCCGGCCGGGCCGTGGCAGGAAGAGCAGTTGATCTCGTAATGCTCGGCCCCGCGCTGCGCGGCCGCCTCGTCGGTGGCGCGGCCCGTGAAGCTGAGGACGAATTCGGCGGTGTCGGCGATCTCGGCCGGGGTCAGCATGCCCATGGCCAGGAAGGCGGGCATCGGGATGCCGCGTTCCTGGTCGCTCTCGCCGGCGCGCACGCCGTGCGCGATGGTGTGGTGGATGTCCTCAAGCGTGCCGCCGAACAGCCAGTCATCATCGGCGAGGTTGGGGAAGCCGCCCGGCGCGCCCTGGCCGCCCGCGCCATGGCAGCCGGCGCAGTTGTTGGCGAAGCCGATGCGCCCGCCGGCGAGGGCGAAGGCGCGCAGCTCCGGATCATCCGCGGTGCCCTGCAGCCCCGCCTCGCGCACGCGGGCCAGCATGGGCTCGGTGCGGGCGCGCTCGGCCTCCAGCTGGGCGGGCAGGGCGCCGCGCGCGGTCCAGCCGGTCAGCCCGGTCCAGCCCTGGATGGGGAAGGCCGGGTAGAGGATCACCCAGACCAGCGAGAACAGGATGGTCGCGTAGAAGGTGTAGAGCCACCACTTGGGCAGGGGCGTGTTCAGCTCCTTCAGCCCGTCCCACTCATGACCCGTCGTCTCCTGGCCGGAGATGTGGTCCTTCTCGATCTTCGTCGGCATCCGTCGTGCCTTCCTTCAGCGGGTCTTGGGGTCGGTGGGCGCGGGGCGTTCGGGCTGGTCATCGTCGCGCAGCACCATCTCGCCATGCCGGCGCCATTCGCCGCGGCGCGAGGGAGCGAGCACCCAGATCAGGATCCCGCCGAACAGCACGAAGAACCAGACGACCCAGAGGGTGGAGAACAGCGGTTGCAGATCGGCCATGGCGCGGGCCCCCTCACTGCTGGCGCAGCTGCTCGGGCGTCACGTCGCGGAAATCCACGAGCGTGCCCAGCATCTGCATGTAGGCGATGATGGCGTCCATTTCGGTCACCGTGCCGGCGTTGCCGTCGAAGACGGCGCGGCGGGCGTTGGGATAGCGCTCCTCGAAGCCGTTGCCCTCCGCCTCGGGCCGCGCCTGCGCCAGGAGGTCGGCGCGGGCATTGGCGATCATCTCCGCGGTGTAGGGCACGCCGAGGCCGGCCTGGGTGCGCAGATGCGCCTCGATGTTGTGGATGCCGCGCAGCGGGCGGTCGAGGAAGCCGTAGGGTGGCATCACGCTGCCGGGCACCAGGGCCCGCGGGTCGCGGAAATGCGCCGCGTGCCAGTCATCCGAATAGCGCCCGCCGACGCGCGCCAGATCCGGCCCGGTGCGCTTGGAGCCCCATTGGAAGGGCCGGTCGTACATGCTCTCGGCGGCGAGGCTGTAGTGGCCGTAGCGCTCATGCTCGTCGCGGAAGGGGCGGATCATCTGGCTGTGGCAGGCGTAGCAGCCCTCGCGCACATAGATGTTGCGCCCCATCAGCTCGAGCGGGGTGTAGGGGCGGATGCCCTGTACGCGCTCGATGGTGGTCTCGACGGTGAACAGCGGCACGATCTGCGCCAGACCCCCGATCGAGACGGTGATTAGCGTCAGCACCGCCAGCAGGATGACGTTGCGCTCAATGGTGCCGTGGGAGAACTTCTTGAACATGGGCTCTTGTCCTCTCACTCGGCGGGGGCTGCGGCGGGTCGGGCGGCGGGGGCGGGGGCGCGCTGCGCCTCGCCCAGCGCCTCTGGGGCCACGCCCACCGTGATGGTCTTGTACATGTTCCAGGCCATCAGCAGCGCGCCGGTCAGGTAGAGGACGCCGCCCAGCACCCGGATCGCGTAGTAGGGGTGCATCGCCTCGACGGTCTCGATGAAGCTGTATTGGAGGAAGCCCAGCTCATCATAGGCGCGCCACATGAGGCCCTGCATGATGCCCGAGACCCACATCGCGGTGATGTAGAGAACGATGCCGATGGTGGCCAACCAGAAGTGCCACTCGATCAGCTTGGTGCTGTACATCCGCGCCCGCGACCACAGCACCGGCACCAGCCAGTACAGCGCGCCGAAGGTGATCAGCCCGTTCCAACCCAGCGCGCCCGAATGCACATGCCCGACCGTCCAGTCGGTGTAGTGCGACAGGCTGTTCACCGCCCGGATGGACATCACCGGGCCTTCGAAGGTGGACATGCCGTAGAAGGCGACGGCGGTGACCGAGAAGCGCAGCCCCGGGTCGGTGCGGAGTTTGTCCCACGCGCCCGACAGCGTCATGATCCCGTTGATCATGCCGCCCCAGGAGGGCATCCACAGCATGACTGAGAACACCATGCCCAGCGTCTGCGCCCAGTCGGGCAGGGCGGTGTAGTGCAGGTGGTGCGGGCCCGCCCAGATGTAGAGGAAGATGATCGACCAGAAGTGCACGATGGACAGCCGGTAGCTGTAGATCGGCCGGTTCGCCTGCTTCGGGATGAAGTAGTACATCATGCCCAGGAAGCCCGCGGTCAGGAAGAAGCCCACCGCATTGTGGCCGTACCACCACTGGATCATCGCCCCCTGCACGCCGGCGGGCGCCGAGTAGGAGAAGCCGCTGCCCCAGTGGATCGGGATCGAGATGTTGTTCCCGATGTGCAGCATCGCGACCGTGATGATGAACGCCAGGAAGAACCAGTTCGCGACGTAGATGTGCGGCTCCTCGCGGCGCATCAGCGTGCCCACGAAGGCGACCAGGTAGATCACCCAGACGACGGTCAGGAAGATGTCGATGAACCACTCGGGCTCGGCGTATTCCTTGCCCTGGGTGTAGCCCAGGACGTAGCTCAGCGCCGCCGAGACGATGAAGAACTGGTAGGACCAGAACAGGAACCAGCCCATCTCCTCGCCGCCGTACAGCCTCGCACGGCTGGTGCGCTGCACGATGTAGAGGCTGGTGCCCAGCAGCGCGTTGCCGCCGAAGGCGAAGATCACCGCGCTGGTGTGCACCGGCCGCAGCCGGCCGAAACTCGTCCATTCCAGATCGAGGTTCAGCAGCGGCCAGGCGAGCTGGGAGGCGATGATGACTCCCATCAGGAAGCCCACGATGCCCCAGAACATGATCGCGATGGCGAAGGCCCGGATCGGCCCCTCGACATAGGTGGGCGCTGGGCGCGCGACTGGGGCGCCCGTCGATCCGGCGGCGCTCGCGATGGCCATCTGCTTGTCCTTCCTCGGCACTCGGGGCGCACGGCCGTGGGGCCGCGCGCCGATCCATGCGACGAAGCAAGCATCCCACCCTCGCAACGTCCTTGATGTGGATCAAGCGCAGGAACCGCTTGGCCGGTGCTATAGGCTTGTCCACGATCGAGGACAGGCACGGCAGGCAAGGCATGACCACCGACACCACCCCAGCAGCGCCCACGGATCAGCTCGCCGCGCCGGCGCCGCGGGTTCGCCGCATCGCCACCGACCGCCCCTGGACCTGGCTGACGCTGGGTTGGCGCGACATGATGGCCAACAAGGCGATCAGCCTGAGCTACGGCGCGGTGCTGACCCTGCTGGGCTGGATCCTGGCGCTGCTGCTGTTCGAAGTCGGCACCGCCTGGGCCATCCTACCGGCCACCGCGGGCTTCTTCATCATGGCGCCGCTGCTCGCGGCGGGCCTGTATGAGACCAGCCGCCGCCGCCAGGCCGGCGAATCCCCCACCCTGGCAGAGGCGATGGGCGGCTTCCGGCGGAACGGCATCCAGATCGCCATGATGGGTGCGCTGCTGCTGGTGATCCACCTGTTCTGGGTGCGCATCGCCGGGCTGATCTTCATGCTGTTCTTCGGCATCAACTTCGCGCCCAGCCTCGTGGAGCTGCCCTTCGCCATGCTGCAGTCGCCGCAGCTGTTCCCCTTCCTGGTGGTGGGGACCGGCTTCGGCTTCGCGCTGGCTGCCGTGACCTTCGCCGTCTCGGCCGTGTCCTTCCCCATGCTTGTTGACCGCGAGGATGTGTCCTTTCTGGAGGCGGTGACCGTCTCGATTCAGGCGGTCATGGAGAACTGGCGCGCCATGGCGCTGTGGGCGGGGCTGATCGTGGTGTTCACGGGCCTCGCGCTGGCGCCGCTGTTCCTCGGCCTCGTGGTGGCGCTGCCGCTGATCGGCCACGCCACCTGGCACGCCTACAAGGACCTGGTGGAGCGCTGAGCGCGCGTCCTACCAGACGACGTCGAACATGCTGCCCTCGGGCAGTTGGCGCAGCGGTGCCTCGGCGGACATCGCGTTGACCACATTGGTCATGAAGGTCGCGATGTTCGCCCGCCCCGTCTGCACGCCCTCGAACCACCAGTCGAGCTCGACCTGGGACAGCGGCCGGCCGAGCGCCTGCTCATAGAAGCCCGACAGGAAGCCGTTCCAGCCCAGCGGCGCCCATTTCTGGAAGAAGGCATCGGTGGCGCCCACCTCCTGCGCCAGCTGCAGCAGGCTGCGGCTGCCGTTGCTGATTCCCAGATACCATTCCCATGTGTCGGCGCCGAGCCGCTGGTCCATCCCCAGCAGCCGCAGCGCGCCGATCTCGGTCACGTGCAGCCGCGGCACGTAGAATCCGTCATCCACCGCTCGGGCGAAGTCGTCGAAGCGGGTGCGCCAGTTCATGATGTCGCGCACGAACTCCCAGCGCTGCACGATGCCGTTGTCGAGCCGGCCGGCGTGCCAGTTGATGGCGGACTCGCCGATGAAGAACGGGCTCGAGTGCTCGTAGATGGCGGTCACGAAGTCGCGGTTGTTCATGGCGCGCAGCGTCGCGCTTTCCGGGCTGCTCTCGACCAGCCAGCGGATGAAGGTGACCTCGGTCAGCCCGTCCAGCGCCATGCGGTGCGTGCTGCTTGCCATCTCGCGCAGGTTGGGCGGGCGGTCGAGCACGGTCTCCCAGGCGAGCCACATGCGCGCCGCGGGGCTGTTGGCGCGGAAATCCACATAGCCGCTGGTGAGGTCGAGCAGCACCGGCTCCTCGAACCACACGGACTCGCCGCGGCGCGTGTCGAGGCGCATCAGTTCGCCGCCGCGGCTCACCGAATCCACCTCCCAGATGGGCACGAAGCCCGCGACCCGGTCGGCGGAGGCCCAGCGCAGCCCCGCCACCTCCATGCCGGGCACCAGCAGGTTGATGGGCTCGTTGCCGATGGCGGGGTCGGGCAGCACCGTGATGGGCAGCAGGAAGGCCTGGGACTGGCTGCCGTCCGAGACGGTGATGGGAATGTGCATCACCGGCCCGTCGGCGAGGTCCACTGCCATGCCGGGGCGCAGCCGCAGCTCGTAGTCCACCACCTCGAACATCCAGGCGTGGCTGTCGCCGATGGTGAAGATGAAGCCCGTTTCGGTGTCCGGGTCGGTGACCTGCAGTCGCCCGATCACCGCCCCCTCCAGCCCGGCCTGCACCTCGCCGCCGGTGGCGAACTCCAGCGCCTGCGGCGGGATGACGTCCTGGTTGTGGCCGACCACCGTCACCGTGAAGGTGGTGGCGCTGTAGGCCACCGTGTCGTTGGTCAAGAAGAAGCGCAGGGTGAAGCTGATCTCGGGTGCCATCCCGAGGTCCTGGAAGGTCTGCAGGCTGATCCGCGCGAGCGGGGTGATGTAAATCAGCCCGGTGGCGGCATCGAACCGCGCGTCGAAGAAATTCTCCCCGAAGCCGTATATGTCCATGAAGCGGACCTCGGCGGGGTTGGCGAGCAGTTGCAGCACCCCCATCCACTCCCAGGGGTCGGTGTCCTCGACAATGGTGGCGGGGAGGCTCCCCGAGGTGGCGATGAGGCCCATGGTTCCCATCCGACATGTGGAACAACGACGGATTCATGCCTCCAGAAAGGTTGACGAAAAGTTATTCCGCATCCGGACCGTCCGCCGCCGGCCGCAGGCAGGCCGCCACATGGCGCAGGAAATGGCCCACCGGCGGGGTGGCGAGGCCCGGTACCTTCGCCGCCTCGTCCCAGCGGCGCAGCCGCACCGCATCCGCGGCGCCCGGCCGCGCCAGGAAGGCGGCCTGCCCGGCCCCGTCCATCGGCCCGCCCTGCAGCGCCAGGCTGCGCACGCTGTCGGGCGAGAGGCGGTCGAAGTAGTCGGGCTCGGCGCCGCACAGATAGCGCTTGGCCGCCACATGCAGCCGCACCGGCTCGGTCACCTCGGGGGCGAAATGCGCGCACAGCCAGGCATGGCCCAGCGCCTCGTGCCGGTCGTCCACGCCCTGCGCGGCCGGATTTTCGCCCAGCTCATGCACCAGGTGCCCGATGTCGTGCAGCAGCGCCGCGGCCACCAGCGCCTCCGGGGCGCCGTCGCGCTCGGCGGCCCAGGCGGCCTGCAGCGCGTGCTCCTTCTGGGTGACGCCGGCCAGGCCGTAGGCGCCGTCGGCGCGGACCTCCAGCAGGTGGCGGATGCGGTCGAGGACGTCGGGGTGCGGGTCATGCATAGCGCGACGCTAGCGGCCGGCGCGCCGCGCCACATGCATGGTTTCGTGACAGCGGCGGGCGATGCGCGTCAACCCGCAGGCTTCAGCCGGCCGACCCCGGCGCCGCGAGTAAACGGTGCACCGCCTCGGTCAGCGCGGCGGCCAGCCGGGCGCGGTGCGCCCGCTGGCCCAGCAGCGCCTCGTCGCGCGGGTGCGAGATGAAGCCGCCCTCCACCAGCACCGCGGGGATGTCGGGCGCGCTCAGCACCACGAAATCGGCGCGGCGCAGCGGCCGGCTCAGCATCGGGATGTCGCGGCCCAGCGCCGCGACCGCAAGGCGCCCCATCTGCAGCGAGGCCGCCTCGGTTTCGCGCTGCATCAGGCTGAACAGGATGCGCTGCACATCGGG
>SKWC01000014.1 GCA_007129145.1 Rubritepida sp. | reverse complement strand
GGGCGCTACGCGGCCTCGAAGCAGCGCATGCGCACTACGCCCGTGTCGTCGATGAGCACCGCGCCCTGGCTCATCATGCTGTTCACGAAATGCGCCGCGCGGTCGCCGTGCCAGGTCACGTCGGTGACGATCTCCTGGGCCGAGGCATGGCCGATCGCGGTGCGGTGGTAGAAGTAGCAGTAGCGCAGGTTGCCCACCTTGGTGAGGCCGCTGTGCGGCATCCAGGTCGCGCCCAGCCAGCGCTTCGCCTGGGTCCCGCGCCAGGGCAGGTCCTCCTCGCCGACATAGTTGGCGTTGGCGAATTCCTGGATGGTCAGCAGCTCGCTCCACTGCTTCCAGCCGACCACGGCGAAGCGCTGGCCATCATCGGGCACATCCGCCGCACCCAGCGCCTCGAAGGCCATCAGCACCTTGGCCCGCGTCAGGCCGTCGGCGTCGGTCTCACCCGCGCCCGCGCCAACCGCCTCCTGCGTCGCCGAATCGAGCGCCGAGATGACGAGTTCGTCGGTCTTGCGGCCCAGCGCATAGGCGCCGGCATTGGCCAGGACCTGCAGCTCGTTGATGTTGGTCTTCAGGTCGTCGAGCTTGTCGATCCACTCGCCGGCATAGTGATCCTGCAGGAAGCACTCGACCGCGGTGTAGCCCACGTTCATCACGGGGACGACGCCGTTGCGCGCCTTCGAGGAGGCAACGCCGCGGCCCACGCGCGGGAAGACGGTGCTGGCGCCCTTGACGCCGCTCTTGCTGCGCACGGTCGGGCGCAGCTTGCTGCCCTGGCGCTGATACGCCTCGTGCACCTCGGCTTCGAAGTGCTTGATGAACGCCTGTTCGATGGATTGCGGCATGGCCGGTCTCCTGTCTGGGTTGTCGGGGAAGGGGCGGGCATGGCGGTTGCCCCGCGCGGCTCAGCCGCGCCGGACCGTCCTGCCCGCCCTGGCCGCGCGCGCCGCCTGGCGTTCTGCGCGGCGCTAGGGGTTCAGCCGCCGGAAGCCCTCGGTCACGCGCCGGACCATCTCGGGCTCGCGCCGGCGCCAGTAGCGGGGGTCGCGCATCATCTTGCGCAGGTCGCCCTCCTCGGACGACTCGGGCGCCATCGCCTCGCGCGTCATCTGCGGCTCCTTCCCCTGCATCATCCGCTCAAGTGCGAGCACGCCCTCGACGGTGGTGGACAGCGCCTCGAACACCGCATGCGGCAGGTTCGCGCGCCCCCAGGCGGACAGCTGCGCCGCCACGCGGCGGTAGCGATCCGGCCCGCCGAAGCGCTCATGCAGCCGCTCGAGCTGGCGCTCGGCCTCGAACTGCTGCGCGGCCTCCGCGATCAGCGGCAGCAGCCGCTCCGCCGCCAGGTCGTAGACCAGCTGCACCTGCGCGCGTGAGAAACCCGCCTCATAGAGCCGCCTGTTTACCTCGATGTCGGGCGAGGTCAGCTCATGGCGCGGCTCGACGACGTAGTCCTCCGGTCCCTCGGGAATGTCATGCGCCTCGCGCCAGCGCCGCTTCTCCTCCGGATCGGCGTCCGGGCCGGGCGGCGTCAGCCGCTGCGACATGCGCCGCTCTAGCTCGCGGTAGCTCTTCAGCAGGGCCTCGACCCGGATCTCGCCGCGCTCGGCATCCCAGAACTTCTCGGGGATGCCCTCGGGACGGCCCTCGGGAAAGGCAGGGCCCTGGGGGGCGGGCTTCCCGGCGGCCTCAAGCAGGTTTTCGGACATTGGGCGGTTCACTCCGTGGGGGTCGGGACGAGGATCTCGGCGGGCGCGCCGAGGGTGCGCGCCAGCCAGCGCGTGGCCGCCGCAGCGTCCACCTGGGCGGCCGCCGCCGCGCCCATCTGGCGGACGGTGTCGAGGAACAGCAGCGTGTTGGCGGCATCGGCGCGGCCCTGCACCCGCGCCAGCGGGCTTTCGTAGCGCAGCAGCACGCGCCCGCCGTCCAGCAGCACAGGCGGGATCTCGCCGCGCCGCGCCAGGATGGACAGGCAGCGCGCGACCAGCGGGGTCAGTAGCTCGGACTGCAGCCGCCCATAGGTCGCGCCAAGCAGCCGCGCCGTCTCGGCGCTGCGCTCGAGGACCTCGGTCGCCGTCATCCGCGCCTGCTGGGGCGTGCCCAGCCGGTCCGCCAGCAGCGCCTGGCGGATGCGCCGGCGCAGGTCCTCCAGCATCAGCTGCGAGACGTCGAAATTGCCGGGTGCGGCCAGCGGCGTCAGGCCGGCGCTGCCCGGCGCCCGCGGGATGATGGCCCCGGGCGTCAGCTGCACCGTGGCGGGGTTCAGCACCCCGTCATCCTCGGCCTGCCAGATGCCCGTCACCGCGATCGAGGCATTCTTCAGCACCAGCTCGACCACGCGGTTGGCGGTGCGGATGTCGGGCAGCGCCTTCACCACCGGGCCGCGCCCATAGACCTCGCCCGGCGCCTTTAGCCAGCGGAAGGCGATGCAGGGCGGCTCGGCGAACCCACCCTGCGCCAGCATCAGCGGTCCGTGCCGACCCTCGGCATCCAGCACCGCGGCGTAGCGGTGCCCGAACCGGTCGGGCCACACCGCCTCGACCACCCGCAGCGCGGGGGCGGCGTCCTCATCGGCCTCGTCCCCGCGCGCCAGGCCGGGCGGCAGCTCGGCGAAGGGGAAGCGGCGCCGGATCTCGGCCGGCCGCATCGGCGTCTCGCGGAAGATGGTGTCGAGCCGGCCCGAGGGCCCCTCCTCCAGCACCGCCTGGCCAACCGGCACGGCGCTGAAGCGCAGCGCGGAGCCCTCGCCCGGCGGTGCCTCCTCGACCAGGATCACGCCGGTCCCGGTAATGACCAGGTCCAGGAAGGCCTGGTGCATTTCCACCGCGAAGTTCGACCGGTCGAGATGGCCCTGCAGCACGTCGGCCGAGCCTTCCAGCGCATAGGCTGCGGCCTGGCCCTCCTCGGTGTCGGCCATCTCCCGCGCCGGCGAGAGGCCGAACCAGCGTGACCAGGGCGGCGTCAGCTCGGCCAGCAGCGACGCCGCCAGCTGCTCGGCGGCGTCGGCGGCGGTGGCGTCGAACAGGCTTGTGGCCTGCTCGGGACGCGGCAGCACATGGGCGTAGGCATCCGCCCAGTTCGCCTCATGCGGGCGGCGGCGCTCCCGCGCGCGGGCCTGACGGGCCAGGATCTGCTGCGGTTCCATGCCGATCACTCGCCCAACAGCGATTTGCGCGGCAGGTCGCGCGGCAGCCCGTCCACAACCCCGCGCTCGGAGGTCAGGATGGTGCCCGCACGGCCGCGGGCGGCGCGGCTGTGCGCCGCGACGCGCGCCTGTTCCGCGGCGGCCGGCGCGGGAAGAAGCTCGGGCGGTGGCGGCGGTGGAATGACCACCGGCTTCGGGGCGCGGAACAGGCCTCCCATGCGCGCGGTTCTCCTGACAGGATCGGGGTTGCCCATTCCCATGCGCAGAAAAAAGAAACGGCGGGCCACCCATCCAGGGGGCCCGCCGCTCAAGTTCCATCCGTCGGCGAGACGCCACCGGATGCATGGGAGAGGGAGGAAAGCCAGCGGACGCAGTTCGCCCGTTGACAGGGACTGTTTAACCTGGATCAGAGGCGAACGTCAAGAACTTTTTCCTATTAACGTCACTGCGAAGAAGGCCCCGATACAACCCATGAGGGGTCCAGGCGGTGGGCGCATGCGGGCCGATCAGGGCGCGGCACACGTTCACGCAATTGAGCGGCAGCCAACCCGGAAGCCGTCCCGAAATCCCGCCGCCAGTGGCTTCGCGCACCGTGAACGGCCCCAGCACCGTCATCTCGGCGCGACGATAGAAGTTGGGTACGTCAAATCCGGGCGTAACCGCCAGCCGCGACACCAGCAGCCGCCCGGTCAGCGCCTCCACAACCAGCCAGCCCTCGCCGTCATGCAGGGCGGCGAAGCAGTGGCGGAAGCCCGGCCTCAGCCAGCGCTGCCAACCGTGGTCGGCCCGCCCGGCGAAGACGATCCAGGCCTGCTGCGGCGGCGCGTGCCGGCGGTGGCTTGGCTTCACGCGCGGCGCCCCGGAAAGGGCAGGATCTGCGCGCTCTGCCGCGGCGCGGCCGGCGCCTCTGCCACGATACCTTTGATACGGAGGGGGAATTCCAAGCGGTCCATGGCCTCATTCCACAGCTGGAAATCAGCCCGATCCTGCGGCGCGGGCGGCATGCCGCGCTCGCCCCACAGCCTCATGATGCGCGCATGCACCAGGGTGATGCGGCGCTGCCGATACAGGCGGTCGAGGCACTTCACCACATCGTCGGGCTCGCAGGGTCGCACGGTGGTGCCCTTGCCCGCGGTGATGCGCGCGCCGTCGCGCCGCGCCACCAGGGCGGCCATGGTCCAGAACCACGCCTCCTCGGCCGAGCGGAAGGGCTCGGCCCGCGCGAGGCTGCCCAGGATGGGGGTGTGGCTGGAGCGAGGGGAAGCGGACATGGGTTTTGACCTTGTCTTCGGGGGGTGTTTCCGAGGCGTGCCCGGTGACCGAATGCTTACCGGAGGTTGTGTTTCTTCGTAAAGACAAAAAAGCAAGATTTTCCTATTGCGTGACGGCGCGGGACCGAACATCTTCCTGAGCCATGCGACACGACGACATCTGGCGCGCCCTCGACGCGCTCGCCGCGGAAAATGGGCTCTCGCCATCCGGGCTGGCGCGCCGCGCCGGCCTCGATCCCACCGCCTTCAACCCATCGAAGCGAGTCGGGCCTGACGGCCGGGCCCGCTGGCCCTCGACCGAGAGCATCGCCAAGGTCCTCGCCGCCACCGGCGCGGGCATCGAGGAATTCTCGAACCTCGTCGCCCGCCATGGCGGCATGAACGGCAGCATCCGCGCCGGCCGAACCCCGCCGCGCCGCGTGCCGTTGATCGGCCTCGCTCAGGCCGGCAGCGAAGGCTATTTCGACGATGGCGGCTTTCCTGTCGGCGGCGGCTGGGACGAGATCAGCCTGCCCGAGATCGGCGACGCCAATGCCTATGCGCTCGAGATCTCGGGTGAATCCATGGCCCCCGTCTTCCGCGACGGCGACATCGTCATCGTCTCGCCCGCCGCCCCCATCCGGCGCGGCGACCGCGTGGTGCTGCGCACCCGCAAGGGCGAAGTGATGGCCAAGGAACTGCGCCGCCAGAGCGCCCGGCGCGTCGAGGTCGCAAGCCTCAACCCCGCTCATCCCGACTACACCTTCGACCTCGACGACGTGGCCTGGATGCACCGCATCCTCTGGAGCAGCCAGTAGGCGGCCGCGGATCTACAGCTCCCGCAGCACCCCCAGGTCGCGGCCGGCATCGCAGGCCATGAAGCGGCCCGGGCGCGCCGGGTCGGCCAGGGTCTGCAGGCCGGTATCCGCATAGACCCGCAAATACGCCTCGCCCACATCCAGGAAGGCCGGCCGCACCCCCTGCCGTTCGCACAGGTCGCGGAACCGCCAGATCGCCGAGATCGCGTCGCGCGACTCGCCCACCGGATCGCCCTGTGCCACCCAGACCCGCCCATGCCGCCTGAAGGCCAGGCCTGCCCGCCCGGCCTCGCCCCACAGCACCGCCTCCGCCCTCTCGGGGTTCGGGGTACCCAGCGCGGCCAGCCGCGCGCGCGCCTCCGGCGACAGAGGCTCCGCCGCGATGCCCGCCGGCCGCAGCAGCCGCACCACGCCCACCAGCAGCAGCAGCGCCGTGATTCCCACCGCGAAGCGCAGCTGCGGCGGCGCGGTCGAGCCGATCACCACCTCCCACCAGAAGTCCCCCTGCACTTCATCGGCATTGGCGATCACAGCCAGCGCCGCGCCGCACAGTGAAGCCGCGGCCAGCGGCAACAGGATCTCGTTCGACAGCGGCTCCCGCCGCAACCTGCTCGGCCGGTAGAAGGCCAGCCGCATGGTGCCCAACAGCGCCGCCACGAGCAGGAAGCCGCCCCAGGTCCACCAGGCCTCGTCCCGCAGCCAGGCGATGAAGGCGCCGTTCAGCAGCAGCAGCAGCGCGCCCGCCCAGGCGATTGTCAGCCGCCGCGACAGCCCGAAGGCCATCACCAGCAGCAGCGACCCCACCACCGAGGCGGCGAATTGCGACGCCAGCGCGGCCTCGTAACCGGCCCAGCGCTTCAGCGCCGTCACATCCACCGGCAGACTGCCCAGCAGGATCATCACCGCGCCCATCACCGCGACCAGGCCGGTCATCGCCGGCACCTCCAGCGCCAGCGCGCCGCGCGCCCATGCGCCGAACCTGCTGAGCCAGTCGCCGCGCTGCGACAGCTCGAAGCCGCCGAACATGCCCCCGGCCAGGAACAGCGGCACGATGTAGTAGTAAAGGCGGAACGCGAGCAGCGCGCCCACCACCTCGGCCGCGCCCAGATGCGGCGAAAGCCCCAGCAGGATGGCGCCGTCGAACACGCCCAGCCCTCCCGGGACATGGGCCGCGATCCCCGCCGCATAGGCCGCGAGATAGATGCCCACGAAATGCAGGAAGGTCAGCCCCGGCGCGGGCGGCAGAAGCACGAAGAAGATGCCCGCTGTAATCGCGAGGTCCCCGGCGGCCAGCAGCGTCTGCGCCAGCGCCAGACGCACCCCGGGCATGTCCACCTGATGCCCGAACAGCCGCACCGACCGCTTCAGCCGGCTCAGGAGGATATAGGCAGCCACCACGGCCAGCATCGGCACGCCCAGCAGCTGGAGCACCCAGGACGGCAGGCCCCAAGGCAGCACCTCCGGCTCGAACAGCAGCACCGCCCCGCCCAGCGCCAGGCCGCCCAGCCCGAAGGTGAGCGAGGTGAAGCCGATGATCTTGCCGATCTCGAGCGGCGAATATCCCCAGGCCGAATAGAGCCGGTAGCGCACCGCCGCCCCCGAGACGGCGGCGAAGCCGATGTTGTGCGCCAGCGTGTAGCCGCAGAAGGACGCGAACAGCGCCCGCCCGAAGCTGGATGGTCGCCCCGCATAGCGCGCGCCCAGCCAGTCATACAGCCCGAGCACCGCGAAGGCCGTGACCGTCAGCCCCCCCGCCAGCCACAGCGCCGACAGCGGGATCGCCAACATCGCCGCCCGCACATCCGCGAAAGACAGGTTGCGGAACTCGCGCTGCACGACCCAGATGGCGCCGAGCAGCAGCAGCAGCCCGAACAGCGTGGCGCCATGCCGCCGCAGGAACGGCCAGAGGCGCCTCACGCCGGGGCGTTCTCCCGCACCAGCGCGCCCTCGATCATCGCGCAGGCCTCGTCTATGCCCATGACTGCGATGGTGCCCCCGAAGCGCGGCCCTTCACTCTTGCCCAGCAGCACCTCATACAGCGCCTGGAACCAGGCCCGGCCCACGCCCATCGCGCCTGTCTTGGGATTCACCACCGCGAAGGGCGGCCGCCTCCCCGCGTCATACACCGCATCCTGGATGGCGGCCTCGCGCGTCGGGCCGGGCGGCAGCGCCTCGAATTCCGGCCGCCGCTCGCGCAGCAGCCGCGCCAGTTCCCGCATCGCCTCGGCCTCCTCCGCTGTCGGCGGCCGGAAGTGCCGCGCCGGCGCCACCCAGTCGCGCCAGTAGGCGCAGGCATTGTGCACCAGCCGGTCCAGCATCGGCTCATGCTCCGGCGCCGCATCGGGCACGTATTTGCGGATGAAGGCCCACAGCCGCGCCGGCTCGTCCGTGTTCGCGATCCCCGCGAGGTTCAGCAGCGTGGCATAGGAGATCGGCGGCAGATTCTCGGCCGGCGGCGCGCCGCCGTGCACGTGCCAGGCCGGGTTCGCCGGGTCGGGGGCCGCGCGCAGCTTCTCCACATGACCAATCCAGTCATCCACCGCGCGCGGGATCACCCCCTTGTGCAGCCGCTTGGCGCTGCCCGGCGAGGCATACATGAACACCGACAGGCTCTCGGGCGGGCCATAGTCCAGCCACTGCTCGATGGTCAGCCCGTTGCCCTTGCTCTTGCTGATCTTCTGCCCCGCCTCGTCCAGGAACAGCTCATAGGTGAAGCTGATCGGCGGCTCCGCGCCCAGGATGCGGCAGATCGCGGAACTCAGCTTCACGCTGTCGATCAGGTCCTTGCCCGACATCTCGTAATCCACGCCCAGCGCGTACCAGCGCAGCGCCCAATCCGCCTTCCACTGCGCCTTGCATGCGCCGCCGGTCACCGGCGTCTCGAAGCGCTCGCCGCTGTCGGGGTCGGTCCAGACGATGGTTCCTGCCTCCGGCCGCGTCTCCTCCACCGGCACCTGCATCACCACGCCGCTGCGCGGATGGATGGGCAGGAAGGGCGAGTAGGTCGCGCGCCGCTCCGGCCCCAGCGTGGGCAGGATGACGTCGCGCACCGCGTCATGCACCTCCAGCATGCGCCGCAGCGCCGCGTCGAACCGGCCCGAGGCGTAGTATTCCGTGCTGGACGCGAATTCGTATTCGAAGCCGAATGCGTCCAGGAAGGCGCGCAGCCGCGCGTTGTTGTGGTGGCCGAAGCTCTGGTGCGTGCCGAAGGGGTCGGGGATGCGCGTCAGCGGCTGCCCCAGGTGCCGCGCCAGCATCTCCTTGTTGGGCACGTTGTCCGGCACCTTGCGCAGCCCATCCATGTCGTCGCTGAAGGCCAGCAGCCGCGTCGGCAGCCCCGTCATGGCGGCGAAGGCGCGCCGCACCCAGGTGGTCCGCGCCACCTCGCCGAAGGTGCCGATATGCGGCAGGCCCGAGGGCCCATACCCCGTCTCCAACAGTGCCGCCGATTTCCCCGTCGCCGCCAGCCGGTCGGCGAGCTTCGCCGCCTCCTCGAAGGGCCAGGCACGGACGGAACGGAGATCGGAGTTTGCCATGACCCCTGGGATGGCAGCGCCCGCGCGGGTGGTCAATCTCGTTCTGCCCAAGCCGGCGGCATGGCTGCCGCGCCAGGACGCAGACCCTGCCTCGCACGGCCACTTGGCATCCGCCGACCCCCTGGCGGACCGCCCGCGGCCGCGCCACCACGCCTCAATGACCGCCCCGCCGCACTTCGACCCCGAGGCCTTAGCCCGCCAGGCCGCAGCCGCCATCGGCCTGCCTCTGCACCCTGCCCACCTGCCCGGCGTGACCATGAACCTCGGCCTCGCCGCGCGCATGGCCGCGCTGGTCGAGGCGGTGCCCCTCACCGCGGCCGACGAGGCCGCGCCCGCCTTCG
>SKWC01000446.1 GCA_007129145.1 Rubritepida sp. | reverse complement strand
CGGCGCCCGGGGTGCGCGCCAGGCGCTCGGCCAGCAGGGCGCAGTATTCCGGGCTGGCCGTGGTCAGCCGCACGGCATTGCCCGCCATCAGCGGGGCCGAGGCCACGAGGCCGGCGGCGAGCAGCGCCAGAACCGGAAGGATCCGCATGGGCAACATCCTGCCCTGGGTCGCCTCGCCGCGCCATGGGCCGGGGGTGACGGTTGCGTCATCCGTCCTCATTGCCCGGGCGGCCGCGCAGCCGCTTGACCGTGCCGCGCCGGGTCTTGCCCTCCATTCGGCGCTTCTGGGAGCCGAGGGTGGGCCGCGTGGGCCGGCGGGTGGGCGGCGGGGGTGCTGCGGCCTCGTCCAGCAGGGCCTGCAGCCGCGCCATCGCATCCTCGCGGTTGCGCTCGCGCGAGCGGTGGCGCTCGGCGTTCAGCACCACGACGCCTTCCTTGGTCATGCGCCGCCCCGCCAGCGTCGCGAGGCGGCGCATCACGCGCTCGGGCAGGTCGGCGCGCGCCGCGTCGTAGCGCAGCTGCACCGCCGTCTCGACCTTGTTGACGTTCTGCCCGCCCGGGCCCGAGGCGCGCAGGAAATCCTCTTCCACAAGGCTCGGGTCTATCGCGATACGCATTCCGGGGTGCCCCGCTTGCCATCCCCGCCCATGGGCGGGACACTCCGCCCGCGACGGAGGACGTTCATGAGTCACAGCACGGCGGAAACCACCCGCGATGCCTCGGCCGACTGGCCGGAGGCGATCTACGCGCTTCTGAAGAAGTATTCCATCCGGCAGGTCGCGCTTGTGCCCGATGCGGGGCATTCGCGGCTGATCAAGCGCTGCCTGGCCGACAACGAACTGCATGTGGTGAGCCTCACCACCGAGGAGGAGGGCATCGCCCTCATGCAGGGCGCCTGGCTGGGCGGGCAGCGATCGGTGCTGCTGATGCAGTCCTCGGGCGTGGGCAACTGCATCAACATGCTCTCGCTGTCCACGATCCATCGCTGCCCGATGCCGATGCTGGTGACGATGCGCGGCGACTTCGGGGAGTTCAACCCGGCGCAGATCCCGATGGGCCAGGCCACGCAGCCGGTGCTGGAGGCCGTGGGCACGCTGGTGCAGCGCGCCGACCGCCCCGAGGATGTGGCCCCCTGCGTCGAGGCCACGCTGAAATTCGCCTTCAACACCTTCCGCCCCACCGCGACGCTGATCGGCCAGCGGGTGCTGGGTGCCAAGACCTTCGGCAAGGACGACTGAGCGATGCTGGCGGAATCCGGAAAGATCGACCGGCGGGAACTGACCCGCGCCCTCCTGGCCGACCGCGGCGGCATGCTGGTGATCGCGGGGCTCGGCGCGCCGGCCTGGGACATCACCGCGGTGGGCGATGGCCCGCAGAACCTGCCGCTTTGGGGCGGCATGGGGGCGGCGGCGATGATCGGCCTCGGCCTCGCGCTGGCGCAGCCCGAGCGCCGCGTGCTGGTGCTGACCGGCGATGGCGAGATGCTGATGGGCATCGGCAGCCTCGCCACCATCGCGCACCAGGCGCCGAAGAACCTGGCCATCGTGGTGCAGGACAACGAGCACTACGGCGAGACCGGGATGCAGGAGACCGCGACGCGCCACGGTACCGACCTGGTGACCATGGCGGAAGGCGCGGGCATCAAGCGGACCATGCGCGTGACCCGGGCCGATGAGGTGCCGCCGCTGGTGCAGGCGGTGCGCGGTGCCGACGGCCCCTTCTTCGCGGTGGTGAAGGTGGACGAGAAGAGCAAGCCGCTGGTGCTGCCCCCACGCGAGGGCGCGATCCTGCAGGCCCGGATGCGCGAGCACCTGCTCGGCCCTGAAGCCCACCTCGCCTGATCCCGGAGACCGCCCCATGCCCCATGTCGTCCTGCTGCGCTCGCTGCACCCCGAGGTCGAGGCGCGGCTGCGCGCCGAGCCCGGCTACACCGTCGAGACGCTGCTGAAGCCCACGCCCGAGAACCTGCCCAAGGCGATGGAGAAGGCCGAGGCCGTCATCGTCCGGGCCACCCCCATCAACGCCGAGTTCCTGAGCTTCTCGCCAAAGCTTGCAATCGTGGCGCGGCATGGGGTGGGCTATGACGCGGTGGATGTGCCGGAGCTGACCAAGCACGGCATCCCGCTGACCGTGACGGCCGAGGCGAACGCGCCCTCGGTGGCCGAGCACGCGCTGACGCTGATCCTGACCATCGCCAAGCAGATCAGGACCTTCGACATCAACACCCGGGCCGAGAAATGGTCCACGGTGGACGCGCCCACCGCCTATGACGTGGCGGGCATGAACATCCTGGTGGTGGGCTTCGGGCGGATCGGCACGCGGGTGGCGCGGCTGTGCGCCGCCTTCGGCATGAATGTGATCGTCCACGACCCCTTCATCCCGATGAACACGGTGAAGGGCTGCGGCTACCGCTACGCCAAGACCCTGCATGAGGGGCTGGCGCAGGCCGACTGGGTGACCATGCACTGCCCCGCCCATGCCGAGAACCGCGGCATGGTAAACGCCGAATTCATCGCGGCCATGAAGCCCGGCGCGCGCTTCATCAACACCGCCCGCGGCAGCCTCGTGAATGAGGAGGCGCTGGCGGCGGGGCTGAAGTCGGGCCATGTCGCGGCCGCGGGGGTGGATGTCTATTCCACCGAGCCGGTGCCGGCCTCGAACCTGCTGCTGAACGCGCCCAACCTGATCGCCACGCCGCATTCCGCGGCCGGCACCCAGCAGGGCATGTACCGCATGGGCATGTCGGCCATCACCTCGATCTTCCAGCACTTCAAGGGCGAGCTGGACGAGGACATGGTGATCAACAAGGAAGTGCTGCGAGGCAACCGATGAACCCGCTGCCCATCCTGGCCGAGCATGCGGCCTCCTGGCGGACGGCGCCGCTGCCGCCCGACCTCGACCGCCACGCAAGGCGCGCGCTGATCGACTGGTTCTCGGCGCTGATAGCGGGTGCCCGCCGCCCGCCCGCCACGCTGATGGCGCGCGCCCTGGCGGGCGAGCGCGGCGCGGGCCAGGCGGTGTCCTATGTGGACCAGGCCCGCACTGGGCTGCGGCATGCCGCGCTGCTGAACGGCACGGCCAGCCACATCGTCGAGTTCGACGACATCTGGCGCTGGGGCGTCTATCACCCGGGCTGCCCGACGATCGGCGCCGCACTCGCCGCCGCCCAGTCTCGGGGCACCGACATGGCGGCGCTGCTGCGCGCCATGACCGCGGGCTATGAGGTGTCCTGCCGCATCGCACAGGCGGTGCAGCCTTCACACTATGATTACTGGCACACCACCGGCACGATCGGCACCTTCGGCGCGGCCGCCGCGGTCGCCGTGCTGCTCGATTGCGACGCCGACCAGACCGCCCATGCCATCGCCACCGCCGCCACCATGGCCGGCGGGCTGCAACAGGCCTTCCGCGGCGATGGCATGAGCAAGCCGCTGCACCCGGGCCACGCCGCCGAGGCCGGGGCGCTGGCCGCCATGGCCGCGCGGCAGGGCATGACCGGCGCGCTGGACGTGCTGCATGGCGAGGCCGGCTTCGCCGCTGCCACCAGCGAGGACACGGGCAAGTGGGACAAGGCGCTGTCCCTGCTGGGCAAGCCGCTGGCCATCACCGAGATGACCATCAAGAACCACGGCTGCTGCGGCCACATCTTCGCCGCGCTGGACGCGGTGCGCGAGATGCAGCGCGACCATGGCTTCACCGCCGATGACGTGGCCGGGGTGCATGTGGGCGGCTATGCGGCCACCAAGGATGTGTGCGACCGGCCCGAGGCGCGCACCGAGCAGGAATGCCGCTTCTCGACGCAATTCACCCTGGCCACCATGCTGCTGCACGGCGCGGTGCGGCTGAACGCCTTCGAGGAATCGCGCCTGACCGACCCCGCGATCCGCGCCGTGATGCCGCGCATCACCGTCAGCCTCGATGCGGAATGCGCCGCGGCCTTCCCCGCCCAGCGCAGCGCCAAGGTGACGATCCGGCTGCGCGACGGGCGGGAGTTGTTCCAGTTCCAGCCGACCCGCAAGGGCGACCCGGATGCGCCGCTCACCGATCAAGACCTCAGCGAGAAGTTTCTCGAACTGGTCGGGCCGGAAACGGGCGATGCGGAGGCCGCCGCGCTGCTGAAGGCGCTGTGGGAAGGCCCGGAACTGCCGGGCCTGGTGCCGCTGAAGGGCTGAGCCTCAGCCCGAGCGGGTGGCGACCAGCCGCCAGGACGGGTCGTCGGTCGCGAGGTCGCGCTGGAAGGTCCAGATGTCGATCACCTCGGTGATCGCATCGGAGCCGGCGACGATCTCGCCGCCGCGGGCCGTGGTCAGGTTCACCTGGTCGGAGGTGAAGCGCACCGTCACCTCGGCCAGCGTGCCGCGCAGCTCCGCGCCCTCGATCACCATCTCATGCATGGAGCGGATCTCGGTGCGCTGGGTCTCGCCCGCCTGCTCGCGCTCGGTGATGGCGCCCTCGAAGCCGGCGAAGGTGTCCTCCGACAGCAGGGTCTGCAGCGTCGCGCGGTCGCCCTGGGCGAACGCGCCCACGATCATGCGGAAGGCGCCCTCCGCCCCGTCCAGGAAGGCGTTGGGGTTGAAGGACGGCTCGGCCGAGGCGACGCGCGCCAACCCCTGCCCGACCGGCGAGCGCACATCGGGGATGATGCGGCGCGTGCTGCTGCGCCGCGCCGGCATGACTTCCTCGACCACGCCCTCGGCGCGGGCGGCGGGGCCCTGCGCGATGCCCTGGGGCGGCTGGTCCTGCTGCTGCGGCGGGCGCTCATAGCCGGTGCGCTTGCCCAGCACGCTGCGCAGTCGCAGCACCAGGAAGGCCGCGATCAGGGCGAAGAGTACAAGATCAATGGGGAAACCGCCCTGCATCACACTCTCCTCTACACGCTCAACTTAGGCACGACCCGGCCTGCCCGCAATGTGCGCCACGCGCCTTGCCCGGCGCGGACAGGGCCGCTACCCCAGCCCCACCGGGAGCCACAGGACCGACCATGATCTTTCTCCGTCACGGCCAGAGCGAGTTCAACCTGCATTTCACGCAGACGCGGCGCGATCCGGGCATCGTGGACCCGAAGCTGACCCCGCTGGGCGAGGAGCAGGCCCAGGCCGCCGCCATGGCGCTGAAGCCCCGCGACATCCGCCGCATCATCACCTCGCCCTACACCCGCGCCCTGCAGACCGCAACGCCGGTGGCGCGCGCGCTGGGCCTGCCGCTGACCGTGACACCCACGGTGCGCGAACGCTACGCCTTCTCCTGCGATGTCGGCACGCCCGTCAGCCATCTGCGGCGCGACTGGCCGGAGGTGGGCTTCCACGCCATCGAGGAGGTGTGGTGGCCCCCGGTGGAGGAGCCGGCGGACCAGGTGGTGGCCCGCGCCGCCCTGTTCCGCGCCGAGATGGCCGCGCTGGACGATTGGGCGCACACGCTGGTCGTCTCGCATTGGGGCTTCATCCTGGCCTTCACCGGCCAATCGGTGATGAATGGCGTGATGATCGAGGCCGACCCGACCGCGGGGCCGCCCGAGGAACTGGTCTGGCGGCACTGACGGCCCGGCTCCCCTACCCGGCGAAGCGGACACCGGCGGCGCGCATCCGCCGCAGCACGAACGCCAGCCAGGCCAGCTGCAGCAGCAGCGGCGGCAGCACGACATAGGGCTTGAGTTCGACCGGCAGCGCCAGGAAGACGAAGGCAAGGGCCGCGTGGAACAGGGCGAAGCCCCAATGCGCCGCCAGGACATGGCGCACCGGCACGCCGGCGCGCAGCGCCATCTGGTAGAGGTGGCTCCGATGCGCCTCGCTCAGCCTTTCGCGCGCCAGCGCGCGACGGGCCAGAGTGAAGGCGGCGTCGAACAGCAGTCCGAACAGCAGCAGCGGCACGATCAGGAAGCTGACCTGCCTGCCATCCAAGCCGGCCGCGGCCACGGCCAGCACCGCCAGCATGAAGCCGGCGAACTGGCTGCCCACATCGCCCATGAAGATGCGCGCCGGCGGCAGGTTGAAGGGCAGGAAGCCCAGGAAGCCCGCGGTGAGGAACAGCGCCGCGGCGAAGATGAACCAGCCGCCCTCAATCGCCGCCACCCCGGCCAGGGCGGCGCCGCTGATGACCACGACACCCGCCACCAGCCCGTCCATGCCGTCCAGGAAATTGACCGCGTTGGTGCAGCCCAGGATCCAGAGCAGCGTGATGGCGAGGCCGAGCGGCCCCAGCGCCACCGGCCCCAGGAAGGGCAGCGAGAGGGTGTGCAGCACGAGCCCGGTGCCGATGGCGACCAGGGCCGCCACGGCCTGCGCGCCCAGCTTCACCAGGAAGCGAAAATCATGGATGTCGTCGGCCAGCGAGACACCGGCGATCACGGCCGCGGCCAGGATCACGGCGGCGTGGCCGGCCTCGGCGGCGGGGTTGGGCGCCATCACCAGGAACAGCGCCAGCATGCCCAGCATGAATGCCAGCACGGGCCCGAGCCCGCCGCCCTTGGGGGTAGGCCGGGCATGCGCCTTGCGCCCGTTCGGGTGGTCCAGGATGGGGCGCGCGATCATCGCCCGCACCACGCCCGCCGAAAGGGCGGCCGCCAGCATGAAGAGTATGGCAAGCGGCGCCCAGCTCATCGGCCGGGCGCCACGGCGGCGGCGTCAGTCGCGGCGAGCGGCACGCCTCAATCGCGCGCGGCGGCGCCCAGCTCCGCGACCAGCTCCGCCTCGAGGGTGATCTCCTCCTCGCGCTCGATCTCCTCGCCGCGCGCCTGGCGCTCCGCCTCCTCGGGGCTGCGCGCCACATTCACCACCACGGGCAGCAGCACCTCGGGGTGCAGCTCCACGCGCACGGTGGTCAGGCCCAGCGTCTTGATGGGGTTGTCCAGCAGCACCTGCTGGCGACCCACGCCGAGGCCCGCGGCGGTGCAGCCATCGGCGATGTCGCGCGCCGAGACCGAGCCGTACAGCCCGCCGCTCTCGCCGGCGGAGCGGATCAGCACAACCGTCAGCCCCTCCATGCGCTCGGCCACGCGCTCGGCCTCCTCGCGGCGCTTGATGTTCTGCGCCTCGAGCTGGGCGCGCTGCTGCTCGAAGCGGGACAGGTTGTCCTTGGTGGCGCGGATGGCCTTGCCCTGCGGCAGCAGGAAGTTGCGGGCATAGCCGGGGCGCACCTTCACTCGCTCGCCCATCTGGCCGAGCTTGTCCACACGCTGGAGGAGGATCAGGTCGATCATGGTCGTGGTCTCAACTCATGGGGTTGGGGGCGGCGAGGGGCGTCGCCGCCATTGGTCGAAAAGGCCGAGGCCCACCAGGACCGGGGCCATGATCTGCACGAACAGCAGCAGCAGCAGGTAGAAGCTGACCAGCAGCGCGGTGCGCCCCGCCCGCTGGCTGACGCGGCGATGCACGCCCACCACGCCCAGCAGGAAGAAGGGCAGCAGCAACAGCAGCACCGAGGAAAGCGCGACGGAGCCGCCCAGGCTGATCCACAGCGCCAGCGCCACGACGGGCAGGGGCAGGTACCAGCCGGGCAGGCGCACATCCCCGGCCGCCGGCAGGGCGCGAAGCGCGTAGCCCCGGCCATTGACGAGGCGCTGCGCCGCGAGGCCGTTCACCAGAAGCAGCACCGACAGCCAGAAGCCGGCGGCGGCGGCCTTGACCTGCACCACCTGGTCGAGCAGCGCGGGCGGCAGATCGGCGCCCATCTCCCGCAGCCCGTCCTCGACCATCTGGCGCATGACCGCCTCGAGGTCGGGGATGGCGATGACGAGGCCGAGCAGCAGCAGCACCGGCCACAGGCCGAGCAGCGCAAGCGGCGTGCCGAGCGCGAGCCGCGCGGCCCCCGGCGGGGTTGCCGTGATCGCGATGAGCGTGGCCGGCAAGCCGAACAGCCCGAGATAGATCAGCGGCGCGACCGGCAGGAAATAGGCGCCCGCCAGCACCACCGCCGCGCCCAGCGCCACCGCCGCCCCCGCCACCCTGCCACCGAAGGCGGCGGCGGCGGCGAAGATCGGCAGCGGCGTCAGCCACAGCATCAGCCCGCCAAGCGGCAGGCCGCGCATCGCCCAGAGGGTGCACAGCGCCGAGATCAGGCCAGCCGCCCCCGCCGCCAGCGCCCAGGGCTGGCTGAACAGACCCCCCGAGGGGGGGCCGCCGGATGGCTGGGTGCCGCTCACGCGCCGTTGTCCTTCTCCGGCTGGCTCAGTCGTTGATGACGTAGGGCAGCAGCGCCAGGAAACGGGCGCGCTTGATCGCCTGCGCCAGCTCGCGCTGCTTCTTGCCGCTGACGGCCGTGATGCGCGAGGGCACGATCTTGCCGCGCTCGCTCAGGAAGCGCGACAGCAGGCGCACGTCCTTGTAGTCGATCTTCGGCGCATTCGGTCCCGAAAAGGGGCAGGACTTCTTGCGGCGGTAGAAGGGGCGGCGGGCGCCAACGGCGGGGCGGCGCGCGGCCACATTGACTTCGGTGGTCTCGCTCATGGCCTCAATCCTCCTCGCCCATGCCGCCTTCGCCCTCTTCGCGGGGGCGGGCGCGGAACTCCTCGCGGTCGTCGCCGCCACGGCCTCCACGGCCCGAGGCGAAGCGCCCGGCCGGCTTGGGACCGCGGAAGCCGCGCTCGCGCTCACGGTCGTCGCCGCGCTTGGCGAGGATGGCCGAGGGCTCCTCGGTGATCGCCTCGACGCGGATGGTCATCTCGCGCAGCACGTCCTCGTGCAGGCCAAGCTGGCGCTCCACCTCATGCATGGCGCCGGCCGGGCCGTCCACGCCGAGCAGCATGTAGTGGCCCTTGCGGTTCTTCTTGATGCGGTAGGCGAGGCCGCGCAGGCCCCAGTATTCCCGCTTCTTCACCGTGCCGCCCTGCTGGCCGATCACTTCGGCCATCTGGTCGGCGATGGCCTCGACCTGCTGCTGCGTCACGTCATTGCGTGCGATGAACACGCATTCATAAGATGGCATGATCTCTCCCTGTGGCTGCTCAGCCCCAGCCCCGGGGATCGGGGCGCGCAAACGGGCATAGCCGCGGGCGTGCCAGCGCCGGCGGCAGGGTGAGCGGCCATAAACCACAGAGGCGCGGCAGGATCAATGCCGCTTCAGCGGCGCGCCATCGCCAGCACCACCTGCCGCGCGATCACCGCATCCGGCAGG
>SKWC01000473.1 GCA_007129145.1 Rubritepida sp. | reverse complement strand
GTCTGGGGCCGCGACATCCATGTCGAGCTGCGCACGGTGGACGTGCACATCCGCCGGCTGCGCAAGGCGATCAACGCCGAGGGCGAGACGGACCTGATCCGCACCGTCCGTTCGGCCGGCTATGCGCTTGACACGGAGAACTGACGCCGCCCGCCGTCGGCCCCGTTGACACCCCCGGTGGCGGGCCGGAGAGTGTGACCCGGCAAGCAAAATGAACGGGGAAGACGCCCATGGCCGAAGAGCGCTTCGTGGAACACACGCGCGACGGTGACATCCACATCCTGCGCATCGCCAACCCGCCGGTGAACACGCTGCGCACCGGCGTGCGCGCGGGGCTGCAGGAAGGCATCGCCGCGGCGCTGCGCGAAGGGGCGCGCGCCATCGTGCTGATCGGCGATGGGCGGATGTTCTCGGCCGGGGCCGAGATGACCGAGTTCAACAAGCCCCGCCAGCCGCCCTCGCTGCCCGAGGTGTTCGACGCGATCGAGACCAGCAAGGTCCCCGTGGTCGCCGCCATCCATGGCAGCGCGCTGGGCGGCGGTCTCGAACTGGCGCTGGCCTGCCACGCCCGCGTGGCCGCCCCCACTGCCCAGGTCGGGCTGCCCGAGGTCAAGCGCGGCTTCGTCCCCGGCGCGGGCGGCACCCAGCGCCTGCCGCGGCTGATCGGCGGGGAAGCGGCGCTGAAGATCATCGTCCCCGGGGAGCCCGTGCCGGCGGCCGAGGCGCTGAGGCTCGGCATCATCGACGCCGTTCTGGAAGGCCCGCTGGAGGGTGCCGCGGTGGCCTGGGCGCGCGAGAACGCCGGGCGCAGCTTCACCCTCGCGCGCAAGCGCGAGGACAGGATCAAGGGCGCGGACCTCGCGGCCTTCGACGCGCTGGCGGCCAGCCTGCTGAAGCGCTCGCGCGGGCAGGAAAGCCCCAAGGGCTGCGCGGCGGCGGTGCGCGCCGCCCTGACCCACAGCTTCGAGGACGGGCTGAACGTCGAGCGCGAGACCTTCCAGAAGCTCGTGGCCGGGGAGCAGAGCCTGGCGCTGCGCCACATCTTCTTCGGTGAGCGCGAGGCCAGCCGCATCCCCGGCATGCCCGCCGACACCCAGCCGCTGCCCGTGAAGAAGGCGGTGGTCATCGGCGCGGGCACCATGGGCGGTGGCATCGCCATGTGCTTCGCCAATTTCGGCATCCCCGTGACCGTGGTCGAGCAGAATGCCGAGGCGCTGGAGCGCGGCCTCAAGAAATGCGAGGCGAATTGGGAGCGCACGGTGAAGTCCGGCCGCCTCTCGGCCGAGGATTACGCCAAGCGCCGCGCCATGCTGTCGGGCACCACCGACTGGAACGCGGTGGCCGAGGCCGACCTCGTGATCGAGGCGGTGTTCGAGGAGATGGGCGTCAAGAAGGAGGTGTTCGCGAAGCTGGACAAGCTGGCGCGGCCGGGCGTGGTGCTGGCCTCCAACACCTCGACGCTGGACATCGACCAGATCGCCTCGGCCACGCAGCGGCCCGAGCTGGTGCTGGGCATGCATTTCTTCTCGCCGGCCAATGTGATGCGCCTGCTGGAGATCGTGCGCGGCAGCGCCACCAGCCACGAGGCCATCGCCACCGCCATGGATGTGGGCAAGCGCATCGGCAAGGTGAATGTAGTGGTCGGCAATTGCGACGGCTTCGTGGGCAACCGCATGACCGGCAAGCGCTTCCCGCAGATGGAGCGCCTGCTGCTGGAGGGCGCGCTGCCCCAGGACATCGACCGCGCCATGGAGGCCTATGGCATGGCCATGGGCCCCTGTGCGACCGGCGACCTCGCGGGGCTCGACATCGGGGCGGCGGTGCGCAAGGCGCGCGGGCAGGTGGCCCCCATCGCGGATGCCATCGTCGCGGCAGGCCGCTACGGCCAGAAGACCGGCAAGGGCTGGTATGTCTATGACGAGAAGCGCCAGCGCCATCCCGACCCGGAGGTGGAGCGCATCATCCTCGAGACCGCCGAGAAGATGCAGGTGCGCCGCCGCAAGATCGAGGATGCCGAGATCCTGGAGCGCCTGCTGCTGCCCATGGTGAATGAGGGCGCGCGCATCCTGGAGGAGGGCATCGCCGTCCGTGCCGTGGATATCGACGTGATCTTCACCAGCGGCTTCGGCTGGCCGGCCTGGCGGGGCGGCCCCATGTTCTGGGCGGACCGCATGGGGCTGAAGGCGGTGCGCGACAAGCTCGCCCACTATGCCGAGGTCACGGGGGACCCCAATCTGAAGCCGGCCGCCCTCATCGAGACCCTGGCCGACCAGGGGGGCAGCTTCGCCGCCATGGGCGCCAAGCGCGCCGCCTGAAGGGAAGAGAAAGCCATGGAACTGCGCTTCACCGACGAAGAGCGCGCCTTCCGCCAGGAAGTGCGCGACTTCCTGGCCGCGGAATGCCCCGAGGCGACGCGCCAGCACATGATCGCGGGCAAGTCCCCCACCAAGCAGATGGTGGTGGAATGGCAGCGCAAGCTGAACGCCCGCGGCTGGGCCGCCCCCGAATGGCCCAAGCAATACGGCGGCACCGGCTGGACGCCCGCGCAGAAATACATTTTCCGCGAGGAGCTGCAGATGTGGCCCGCGCCGGTGCCGCTCGGCTTCAACATCAACATGTGCGGCCCCGTGATCATCGAATTCGGCACCGAGGCGCAGAAGCAGCGCTTCCTGCCGCGCATGCTCAACCTCGATGACTGGTGGTGCCAGGGCTTCTCCGAACCCGGCGCGGGCTCGGACCTCGCGGGCCTCAAGTGCCGCGCGGTGCGTGACGGCGACCACTGGGTTATCAACGGCCAGAAGACCTGGACGACGCTGGCGCAGCACGCCGACTGGATCTTCGTCCTCGCGCGCACCGACCCGGCGGCGAAGAAGCAGGAGGGCATCTCCTTCTTCCTGGTGGACATGAAGACGCCGGGCATCACCGTGCGCCCCATCGTGACCATCGAGGGCGGGCACGAGGTGAACGAGGTCTGGTTCGACGATGTGAAGGTGCCGCTCGACCATCTGGTCGGCCAGGAGAACAAGGGCTGGGATTGCGCCAAGTTCCTGCTGGGCAATGAGCGCTTCGGCCAGGCCCGCGTGGGCGCCAGCCGTGAGCGCATCCGCCGCCTCAAGATCATCGCGCGCGAGACGATGGATGGCGGCCGCCCGCTGATCGAGGACCCCGAGTTCCGCCGCCAGATGACCGAGATGGAGGTCGAGCTGAAGGCGCTGGAGATGACCGTGATGCGCGTCATCGCCAATGAGACGAAGCGCGCCGGCACCGGCAAGCCCGACCCCGCGACCTCGGTGCTCAAGATCAAGGGCACCGAGATCCAGCAGGGTGTCTCGGAGCTGCTGATGAAGGCGGCCGGCCCCTACGCCTGGGTGGACGGCGACCCGGACGCCGATGGCAGCAACGAATGGGAAGTGGCGCCCGATTGGGCCTTCGGCCTGGCCGGCGTCTATTTCAACTGGCGCAAGCAGAGCATCTACGGCGGGTCCAACGAGATCCAGCGCAACATCATGGCGAAAGCTTTCCTGGGATTGTGAGAACATGGACTTCGACCTGAACGAATCCCAGGGGATGCTGCAGGACAGCCTGCGCCGCCTGCTGGGCGACAAATACGGCTTCGAGAACCGCAAGGCCTACATGGCCAGCGAGACCGGCTGGAGCCGCGACCTCTGGGCGCAGTATGCGGAACTCGGCCTGCTCGGCCTGCCCTTCGACGAGGAGGATGGCGGCTTCGGCGGCGGCGGCGAGGAGGTGATGATCGTGGCCGAGCAGATGGGCCGGCACATCACCCTCGAACCCTGGTTCAGCACGGTGGTGCTGGGCGGCGGCTTCCTGCGCCACGGCGCCGAGCCCGGCTTGCGCGCCGCCATGGTGGAGGACATCGCCGCGGGCGGCCTGCTGCTGGCCTTCGCCCAGCAGGAGCGCCAGTCGCGCTACGACCTGCATGACGTGGCCACCACCGCGAAGAAGGATGGCACGGGCTGGGTCATCACCGGCCGCAAGGGCATGGTGCTGCATGGCGACACCGCCGACCGCTTCATCGTCACCGCGCGCGTGGCGGGCGGGCAGCGCGACGCGGGCGGCATCGGCGTCTTCGTCGTCCCCGCCAGGTCCGACGGCGTGAACATCCGCGGCTTCCGCATGGTGGATGGCAGCCGCGCCGCCGAGGTCGAGTTCAGCGCCGCCCACGCCGAGGCCGTGCTGGGCGATCCCGAGGGCGGCCTGCCCCTGGTCAACGCCGTGGTGGATGAGGCGATCGCGGCACTCGCCGCCGAGGCGATCGGTGCCATGGACGTGATCCACGCCATGACGCTGGACTATATGAAGACGCGCCAGCAGTTCGGCCGCGCCATCGGCAGCTTCCAGGCGCTGCAGCACAAGGCGGCCGACATGCTGGTGGCCATCGAGCAGTCGCGCAGCATGGCCTATTTCGCCACCATGGCGGCGCGCGAGACCGATGCGCCCGAACGGCGGCGCAACATGCATGCGGTGAAGGCGCAGATCGGCCGGTCGCAGCGCTTCGTCGGCCAGAACGCCATCCAGCTGCACGGCGGCATCGCCATGACGATGGAATACGCCGCGGGCCACTACTTCAAGCGGCTGACGGTGAACGAGGCCATGTTCGGCGACACCGACTTCCACCTGCGCGCCCTGTCCGACATCGGCGGGCTGGTCCAGGCCGCCTGAGGATCCGCGACACCGGGGGCGGAACCATGCGTTCCGCCTCTTGATCCCCGGGGCGGGGGGGCGCATTTTGGCTTGGCCGAACGGCGCTCCATCCAGCCAAGAGCCTGATCCCGGGAGGCCGCCCATGATCCCCACCCTGCCGCGCCGCGTTGCCCTCCTGGGCGCCGCCGCCTCCCTCGCCGCGCCCGCGCTGCACGCCCAGCCCTCGGTCATCCGCATCGGGGAGATCAACTCCTACTCGGCCATCCCCGCCTTCCTGCTGCCCTACCGCCAAGCCTGGCAGATGGCGGAGGAGGAGATCAACGCGGCCGGCGGCATCGCCGGGCGGCGGATCGAGACGATCTTCCGCGACGACAACGGCCGGCCCGAGGATGCGGTGCGCCATGCGGGCGAATTGCTGAACAATGAGCGCGTGGACCTGTTGGCCGGCGGCTTCCTGTCGCATGTGGGGCTGGCGGTGTCCGATGTGGCGCGGCGCAACCGCCGCCTCTACCTCGCCACCGAGCCGCTGAGCGACGCGCTGGTCTGGGCGCAGGGGCATCGCTACATCTTCCGCCTGCGCCCCTCCACCTACATGCAATGCGCCATGCTGGTCGAGGAAGCCGCGAAGCTGCCCGCGCGGCGCTGGGCCACGGTTGCGCCCAACTACGAATATGGCCAGTCGGCGGTGCGCTGGTTCCGCGAATTGCTGTCCCGCGCAAAGCCGGATGTGGAATTCGTGGCCGAGCAATTCCCCGCCCTCGGCCGCATCGACGCCGGCGCCACCGTGCAGGCGCTCGCCGGGGCGCGGCCGGAGGCCATCTTCAACGTCACCTTCGGCGCGGATCTGACCAATTTCGTCCGGCAGGGCTCGACCCGGGGCCTGTTCGACGGCCGCACCATGGTTTCCCTGCTGACCGGCGAGCCCGAATACCTCGACCCGCTGGGCGATGAGGCGCCGGAGGGCTGGATCGTCACCGGCTACCCCTGGCAGGAGCTGAACACGCCCGGCCATGTGCGCTTCCGCGAGGCCTACCAGGCGCGCTTCAACACCCATCCGCGGCTCGGCTCGGCGCTGGGCTTCGACAGCGTGACCGTGATCCGCCGCATGCTGGAGGCGACCGCGGCCGACACCGACACCGAGAAGATGGTGGACGCGCTGCGCGGCATGACCTTCCCCACCGTCTTCGGCGAGGCCGATCCCGAGTTCCGCGCCATCGACCACCAATCCACCCTGGGCGCCTATGTCGGGCGCACCGCGCTGCGGCAGGGCAGGGGCGTGATGGTGGATTGGCGCTATGCCGATGGCCGCGACTACCTGCCCTCGGATGAGGAGGTTCGCCGCCTCAGGCCGCAGGACTGACGCCCCTTGTGGCAGGACCTGCTGGCGCAGTCCCTGTCGGGGCTGGCCACCGCCTCCTCGCTTTTCCTCGTGGCGTCGGGGCTCACGGTCATCTTCGGCGTCACGCGCATCGTGAATTTCGCGCATGGCAGCCTCTACATGCTGGGCGCCTACCTGGCCTGGACGCTGGTGGGCGCGCTGCCGCGCGGGCATCTCGGCTTCTGGGGCGGGGTGCTGCTGGCGGTGCTGATCGTGGGCGTGATCGGCGTGCTGATCGAGGTGCTGTTGCTGCGGCGCATCTACAAATCGCCCGAGCTGTTCCAGCTTCTCGCGACCTTCGGTGTGGTGCTGATCGTCCAGGATGTGGCGCTGTGGATCTGGGGCCCGCAGGACCTGCTGGGCCCGCGCGCGCCGGGGCTGCGCGGCGCGGTGGACATCTTCGGCGCGCGCTTCCCGCTGTATGACCTGTTCCTGATCTGCGTCGGGCCCGTGGTGCTGGGCCTGTTGTGGCTGCTGTTCCACCGCACCCGCTGGGGCACCCGCGTGCGCGCCGCCACCGCCGACCGCGAGATGGTGGGCGCGCTGGGCGTGAACCAGCGGCTGCTGTTCACCACCGTCTTCTTCCTGGGTGCCGCGCTGGCGGGGCTCGGCGGCGCGCTGCAGCTCCCGCGCGAGAGCGTGAACCTGCAGATGGACCTCGCGATCATCGCCGAGGCCTTCGTGGTGGTGGTGATCGGCGGCCTGGGCTCCTTGCCCGGGGCCTTCCTGGCGGCGCTGCTGATCGGCCAGATGCAGGCCTTCGGCATCCTGATCTTTCCCAAGATCACCCTGGTGCTGGTGTTCCTGGTGATGGCGGTGGTGCTGATCCTGCGGCCCTATGGGCTGCTGGGCCGCCCGCCCGCCACCGCCCATGCCGCGCCCGCCATCGAACCCCCCTACGGCCCGCCCAGCCGGGCGCTGCGCGTGATCGGCCTGGTGGGGCTGGCCGCGGCGCTGGTGGTGCCGCCGCTGATGGGCGAATTCGCGCTGATCGTCTTCACCGAGATCGCGATCATGGTGCTGTTCGCCGCCAGCCTGCACTTCATCATGGGGCCGGGCGGCATGGTCAGCTTCGGCCACGCCGCCTATTTCGGCATGGGCGCCTATGGCGCGGCGCTGCTGACGGCGCATTTCGCCGCACCGATGGAGGCGGGGCTGCTGGCCGCGCCGCTGGTCGCGGGGCTGGCGGGGGCGGTGTTCGGCTTTTTCTGCGTGCGGCTGTCGGGCGTCTATGCGGCGATGCTGACACTGGCCTTCGCCCAGATCGCCTGGTCCACCGCCTTCCAGTGGATCGAGCTGACCGGCGGCGACAACGGCATATTGGGCGTCTGGCCCAGCGACTGGGCCGCGCCCAAGCTCACCTTCTACTACCTGGCGCTGGGGCTGTGCGTGGGTGCGACGCTGCTGCTGCGGCGCAGCATCTTCTCGCCCTTCGGCATGGCCATGCGCGCCCAGCGCGACAGCCCGCTGCGCGCCGAGGCCATCGGCCTCGACGGCTTCCGCATCCGCTGGGTGGCCTTCATCCTGGCCGCGGTGGCGGCGGGCATCGCGGGCGGGCTGTTCGCCTATGCCAAGGGCAGCGTCTTTCCCTCCGTCATGGCCATCCCGCGCAGCGTGGACGCGCTGGTGATGGTCCTGCTGGGGGGCGTGCAGACCGTCAGCGGCCCCATCATCGGCGCGCTGGCCTTCACCTGGGCGCATGAGCAGCTGATGCGCGCCTTCGAGATGTGGCGCCTGCTGCTCGGGCTGCTCATCGTGGCGCTGGTGCTGTTCTTCCCCCAGGGGCTGGCCGGGGCCGCGCAGCGCCTGGCCGGGCGGCGCGCGCCATGATCCCGCCCGTGCTGGCGGCCGAGGGGCTGCACAAATCCTTCGGCGGCGTGCAGGCGGTGGCCGATGTCTCGCTGGCGGTGGCGGGCGGCGAGTTGCTGGCGCTGATCGGGCCCAATGGCGCGGGAAAATCCACCTGCTTCAACCTGATCAACGGCCAGTTGCGCCCCGACCGCGGCCGGGTGCGGCTTCGGGGCCGCGACATCACCGGCCTCGCGCCGCGGCGCATCTGGCGCCTGGGCGTGGGGCGCACCTTCCAGATCACCGCCACCTTCGGCTCGCTCTCGGTGCTGCAGAACGTCCAGATGGCGCTGCTCAGCCACGCGGGCCGCGCCTTCGACCTGCTCGGCCAGGTCCCGCGCGAGGACCCGGCCCCGGCGCTGGCGCTGCTGGAGCGCGTGGGCATGGCCGAACAGGCGGGCCGCCCCTGCGGCGTGCTGGCCTATGGCGACCTCAAGCGCGTCGAACTCGCGGTCGCGCTGGCGCATGGCCCGGCGCTGCTGCTGATGGACGAGCCCACCGCCGGCATGGCGCCGGCCGAGCGCGCGGCGCTGATGGCGCTGACCGCCCGTCTCGCGCGCGAATCCGGCATCGCGGTGCTGTTCACCGAGCACGACATGGGCGTGGTCTTCGGCCATGCCGACCGCATCCTGGTGCTGGACCGCGGCCGCGTCATCGCCGAGGGCCCGCCCGATGCGGTGCGCGGGGATGCGCGGGTGCGCGCCGTCTATCTGGGCGGGATGGAGGTGCCATGATGCTCGCCATCGAGGGGCTGGCGGCGGGCTACGGGCGCGCGCGCATCCTGCACGACGTGAGCCTGCACGCCGCCGCCGGCGAGGTCCTGGCGCTGCTCGGCCGCAATGGCGCGGGCAAGAGCACCACCATGAAGGCCATCATGGGCCTGGTGCCGCCCACGGCCGGCCGGCTGCGCTTCGAGGGCCGCGACATCGCGGGGCGCGAGCCCTTCGAGATCGCGCGGCTGGGCATCGGCTACGTCCCGGAGGACCGCCGCGTCTTCACCGAACTGACCGTGCTGGAGAACCTCGACGTCGCGCGCATGCCGCCACGCCCGGGGATCGAGCCCTGGACGGTCGAGCGCGTCTTCGCCCTCTTCCCCGCCCTGGCCGAGATGCGCCACCGGGCGGGCGGGCGGATGAGCGGGGGCGAGCAGCAGATGCTGACCATCGCGCGCACCCTGATGGGCAACCCGCGCCTGCTGCTGCTGGACGAACCGAGCGAGGGCCTGGCCCCGGTCATCGTGGAGCGCATGGCCGAGGCGGTGCTGGCGCTGAAGCGCTCGGGGCTGACCATGCTGCTGAGCGAGCAGAACCTCGGTTTCGCGCGCCGCGTGGCCGACCGCG
>SKWC01000019.1 GCA_007129145.1 Rubritepida sp. | reverse complement strand
GCATCCATGGACCTCACCCCATCCAGCCAGGCCTTCGTCCTCCATTTCGGCGAGATGGGCTCGCGCTGGGGGATCAACCGCACGGTCGGGCAGATCTACGCCCTGCTGTTCCTCTCCGAACGGCCCCTGCCCGCCGACGAGATCGCCCAGACGCTCGGCTTCTCGCGCTCCAACGTCTCGATGGGGCTGAAGGAGCTGGAGAACTGGCGGCTGGTGAGGCTGCAGCACCTGCCCGGCGACCGGCGCGAGCATTTCTCCACCCCCGAGGACGCCTGGGCCATCGTGCGCATCCTGGCCGAGGAGCGCCGCAAGCGCGAGGTGGACCCCACGCTGACACTGCTGCGCGACACGCTGATGCAGACCCCGCGCAGCGACGCCGAGCGCCACGCCCACAAGCGCATGGAAAGCCTGCACGAGGTCATCTCGCTGCTGACCGGCTGGATGGATGACGTGCAGCAACTGCCCGATGAGCGGCTGGTGGCGCTGCTCAAGCTGGGCGGGCGCGTGGCCCGCGTGCTGGAGGCCACCGAGAGGTTCCAGGAGATCGTCACCCGCAAGCCGCGCCGCGGAAAGGGCGCGGCCAAGGAGGCATGACCGTGTCGGAGCTCGATCCCATCATCCTCGCCCGCATCCAGTTCGCGGCCAACATCACCTTCCACATCCTGTTCCCCACCATCACCATCGCGCTGGGCTGGGTGCTGCTGTTCTTCAAGCTGCGCTTCAACGCCACCGGCGACGAAGCCTGGATGGACGCCTACAAATTCTGGGTGAAGGTCTTTGCACTGTCCTTCGCGCTGGGCGTGGTGTCGGGAATCGTCATGTCCTTCCAGTTCGGCACCAACTGGCCGGGCTTCATGGAGCGCGTGGGCAATGTCGCGGGCCCGCTGCTGGCCTATGAGGTGATCACAGCCTTCTTCCTGGAGGCCTCTTTCCTTGCGATCATGCTGTTCGGCTTCGGGCGCGTCTCCAACCGCATCCACACGCTGGCCACCGTGCTGGTGGCGGGCGGAACCACGCTGTCCGCCTTCTGGATCCTGGTGCTGAACTCCTGGATGCACACGCCCGCGGGTTATGAGATCCGTGACGGCGTGGTGCATGCGACCGACTGGCTCGCCATCATCTTCACGCCCTCCATGCCCTACCGCTTCGTGCACATGCTGCTGGCGTCGGGGCTGACGGTGGCCTTCCTGATCGCGGGATTGTCGGCCTATCGCTGGCTGCGCGACGACCGCGGCGCGGGGGTGATGAAGGCGCTGCGCACCGGCGTGGTGCTGGGTGCGGTGCTGATCCCGCTGCAGATCCTGGCCGGCGACCTGCACGGGCTGAACACGAAGGAGCACCAGCCCGCCAAGGTCGCCGCCATGGAGGGCATCTGGGAGACCGAGCGCGGCGCGGGGCTGCGTCTCTTCGCCATCCCCGACGAGGCGAACCGGCAGAACCGCTTCGAGATCACCATCCCCTACGCGGCCAGCCTGATCCTGACCCATCAGTGGGATGGCGAGGTGCGCGGCCTGAACGAGTTCGCCGGCGAGCACCCGCCCGTCGCCCCCGTCTTCTATGCCTTCCGCATCATGGTGGGCATCGGGATGTTGATGCTTCTGGTCTCCTGGTGGGGGCTGTGGGTCATGCACCGCCGTGGCATGACGCCCATGCTGGCCCGCGTGCTGGTCGGCATGACCTTCTCGGGCTGGGTAGCGACGCTCGCGGGCTGGTATGTCACGGAGATCGGCCGCCAGCCCTGGCTGGTCACGGGCATCTTGCGCACCGGCGAGGCCGCGGGGCCGGTCGCCGCCGGCACCATCGCCGCTTCCTTGGCCATGTATCTGGTGATCTATGCGGTGCTTCTGGCGGCCTACATCGGCACCATCTACCACTTGGCGCGCCGCGGCGGGCAACTGACGATCCTCAGCCCCACCCCGCCGCGCAGCGCGCCCCAGCCGGCGGAGTGAGCCCCATGGAAGCCCTTCCCCCCGGCGCCTGGCTGCCCATCACCTTCGCCGTGCTGATGGCGGCGGCCATGCTGCTCTACGCCGTGCTGGACGGCTATGACCTGGGTGTGGGCGTGCTGCTGCGCGCCACGCCCGAGGAAACCCAGCGCGACCGCATGATCGCCTCGATCGGCCCCTTCTGGGACGCGAACGAGACCTGGCTGGTGCTTGGCGTCGGCCTGCTGCTGGTGGCCTTCCCCATCGCGCATGGCATCATCCTCACAGCGCTCTATGTGCCGGTGGCGCTGATGCTCGCGGGGCTGATCCTGCGCGGTGTCGCCTTCGAGTTCCGCGCCAAGGTGCCCGAGCCGAAGAAGCCACGATGGGACTTCGCCTTCCAGTTCGGCTCGATCCTGGCGGCCTTCAGCCAGGGCTGGATGCTGGGCAGCTACATCCTGGGCTTCGCGACCGGCTGGGCCGCCTTCCTGTTCTCCATGGCGGTCGGCGTCTTCGTCGTCGCCGGCTACACGCTGGTCGGCGCCTGTTGGCTGGTCTGGCGCACCGAGGGCGCGCTGCAGATGCTGGCCGCGCGCTGGGCCCGGCGGGCGCTCTACGTCACCTGGGCGGGGGTGCTCGCGGTCAGCGCGGCCACGCCGCTGGCTTCCCCGCGCATCCTCGAGCGCTGGTTCAGCTTCCCCGAGGCGCTGCTGCTGGCACCCATCCCGCTGGCCACCGGGGCGCTGTTCCTGCTGCTGCACATCTTCCTGCGCCGCTTCCCGCGCGCCGACCACAGCCTGGACTGGGTCCCCTTCGCCGCCACCGCCGCCATCTTCGTGCTGTGCTTCCAGGGCCTTGCCTATTCCTTCTGGCCCTATGTGGTGCCCGAGCAGGTGACCATCTTCGAGGCCGCCGCCGCACCCGAATCCCTGATCATCATCCTGGTGGGCGCGGCGGCGGTGCTGCCCATGATCGGCCTCTACACCTTCTTCGTCTGGCGGGTGTTCGGCGGCAAAGCGCGCGACCTGAAGTATTACTGAGCCATGCCGGGCGGGGGTTTTCAGCCGGCCCCGCCCGGTCCATCTCTGGGGACGACTTCTTCGAGGACACTGCCCCCATGAGCGACACCCCGCGCGAGACCGTGCCCGTAACCGTCCTGACCGGCTATCTGGGCGCGGGCAAGACCACCCTGCTGAACCGCATCCTCACCGAGAACCACGGCCAGAAATTCGCCGTCGTGATCAATGAGTTCGGGGAGCTCGGCGTGGACAACGACCTCGTGGTGGACGCCGACGAGGAAGTCTTCGAGATGAACAACGGCTGCATCTGCTGCACCGTGCGCGGCGACCTGATCCGCATCCTCGCGGGGCTGATGAAGCGGCGCGACCGCTTCGACGGCATCATCGTGGAGACCACCGGCCTCGCGGACCCCGCCCCGGTCGCGCAGACCTTCTTCGTGGACGAGGATGTGAAGAAGGCGACCCGCCTCGATTCCATCGTCACCGTGGTGGATGCGAAGCACCTGGCGCAGCGGCTGAACGACAGCCGCGAGGCCGAGGGGCAGATCGCCTTCGCGGACCTCATCCTGCTGAACAAGATGGACCTCGTCTCCGAGGCCGAGGCCGCCGTGGTCGAGGAGAAGATCCGCGCCATCAACCCGACGGTCGAGGTCATCCGCACCACCAACTCGGCCGCGCCCATCGCCAGCGTGATCGGCCGCGACGCCTTCAGCCTGGAGCGCATCCTGGCGCGCGAGCCCGACTTCCTCTCGGGCGAGGACGACCATGAGCACGACAGCGAGGTGAACAGCATGAGCTTCGAGGTGTCGCGCCCCATCGACCCCGAGAAGTTCAACGCCTGGATGACCGAGCTTCTGGCCAACAAGGGCCAGGACCTGCTGCGCACCAAGGGCATCCTGGCCTATCCCGGCGAGGACCGGCGCTTCGCCTTCCAGGCCGTGCACATGATCGCCGATGGCGACTACATCAGCCCCTGGAAGCCCGGGCAGGAACGCAAGTCGCGGATCGTCTTCATCGGCCGCGACCTGAACCGCCCGCAGCTGCGCCGCGGCTTCGAGGCCTGCCAGGTGGAGGCATGAGCGAGGCCGACGACATCGCCTTCCTGCTCGACAGCCGGGGGGTGACGCGCGACCTCGGCGCCTTCGTGGTGGAGGCGGCCTTCGGGCGCGACGGGCGCAGCCTGCATTTCGCCCTGGGCGACGGCACGGTGCATGGCCTGCTGGCCGCCGAGCCCATGGGCGACTGGGCGCGGGTGGGGGCGCATCGCGGCGCCGTCCTTGCGCTCTGCGCCGATGCGGCCGAGGGCGTGCTCTCGGGCGGCGACGATGGCCGCCTCGTGCAGGTGACCGCGGCGGGCGAGGCGCGCGAGGTCGCGGCCTTGGGCCGCAAATGGGTCGAGCATGTGGCCGCGCACCCCGCGGGTGTGCGCCTCGCGGCCCAGGGGCGGCAGGTGCATGTGCTCAATGGGGCGGGCAAGCTGCTGAAGGTGCTGGAGCACCCCTCGACGGTGGGCGGGGTGGCGCTGGACGCCAAGGGCAAGCGCATCGCGGCCAGCCACTACAACGGCGCCTCCATCTGGTATGTCGCCGCCAGCGAGGACAAGCCGCGCCGCCTGGAGTGGAAGGGCAGCCACCACGCCATCGCCTTCCACCCCGACGGCAGCCATGTGGTCACCGCCATGCAGGAGATGTCGCTGCATGGCTGGCGCCTGGCCGATGGGCAGCACATGCGGATGTCGGGCTATCCGGCGAAGACGCACAGCCTCTCCTTCAGCGCCAAGGGCAGGTGGCTGGCGACCTCGGGCGCGGATTCCGTGGTGCTCTGGCCCTTCTTCGGCGGCGGGCCGATGGGCAAGGCGCCCACCGAGATCGCGGGCGGGGATTCCGTGATCTGCACCCGCGTCGCCTGCCATCCGCAGCAGGAGATGGTGGCGGCGGGCTTCGAGGACGGCCTGGTGCTGCTGGCCGACATCGCCTCGGGGCGCATCCTGCCGGTGGCCCCGCCCGGGCGCGGCGGGATTTCGGCGCTGGCCTGGAACCCCACCGGCTCCCACCTCGCCTTCGGCACGGAAAGCGGCACGGCGGGCCTCGTGGACCTGGCGAAGCGCTGAGGCGGCCTATCCCGGCGGAAGCCCCACCAGCCGCCGGATCAGCTTGCGCGCGAAGGCACTGTGCGGGCGGTCGAACAGCCGCGCCGCGCTGAAGCGGCCATGCCGCACGCGGGCGCGGATGTTGCTGAACTCGCGAAACCCGGCCTCGCCATTGCGCCGCCCGAAGCCAGAGGCACCCACGCCGCCGAAGGGCAGGCCGGGCAACGCGGCGTATTCCACCGCCCGCCCCGCCACGATCGCGCCCGAGCGTGTGCCGGAAGCGACCGCCGCCTCCTCCTCCGCCGTCGCGCCGAACAGGTAGATCGCCAGCGGGTGCGGCCGCGCCCTGATCCAGCCCAGCGCGGCGGCGAGGTCGGCGCAGGGCTGCACCGCCAGGATGGGGCCGAAGATCTCCTCCTGCGCGAGCGGCCCCTCGGCGGGTGCCAGGCCCAGCGCCTGCCCGCCCGCATCCAGCCATTCGACGCGGCCCGGATCAACCAGCCCCTCCAGCCGGGCGCGCTGGGCGGCGTTGATCACCTCGGTGCCGGTGGGTCCGATGCCGGCCGCGCGGGCGGCCTCAGCGAAGGCATCCGCGCCGTGGCCGACCAGCAGCACCGTGTCGGGGGCGATGCAGGTCTGGCCGGCATTCACCGCCTTGCCCACCAGGATGTCGCGCGCCGCGCGGGCGAGGTCCGCCCCCGGCAGCACGATCGCGGGGCATTTGCCGCCCAGTTCCAGCGTCAGCGGCGTGAGGTGCGCGGCGGCGGCGGCCATCACCCGGCGCCCCGTCTCGGTGCCGCCGGTGAACACCAGGTGGTCCCAGGGGGTCGCGGCGAAATCGCGCGCCACCTCCGGCCCGCCCTGCACCACGAGGCCGATGCGCGGCCCCAGGGCCTCGGCCACGATTTCCTCGATCAGGGCGGCGATGCGCGGCGTGTGCTCGGAGGGCTTGAGCACCACGCGGTTGCCGGCGGCGATGGCGTCCAGCGCGGGCAGCAGCGCCAATTGCAGCGGGTAGTTCCAGGGCGCCATGACACCCACCACGCCCTTGGGCACGGACTCGGCCCAGGCGCGGGCGGGCTGGAAGGGCAGCGGCACCGACAGGCGCTGCGGGCGCATCCAGCGGCTTAGGTGCCGCCTCGCATGGGACGCCGCATCGCCCACGATCTTCACATCGGCCAGCAGCGTGTCCTCGGCGCTGCGCGCGCCGAAATCCGCCGCGGCGGCCTGGGCGATGGCCTCGGCGCGGGACAGCGTGGCGCGGCCCAGCGCATCGAGCAGGGTGCGGCGGCGCGCGAGATCCGGCGCTCCATCCTCGGCCTCGGCGGCGCGCAGCGCGGCGAGGGCTTCAGCGGGGGTCGGCATGGGTCAGTTCTCGCTTTCGCGGCGCCGTTTGCGCAGGCTGAGCCAGACCACCGCCGCCACCAGGGGTACCAGGATGGAGACCACCACCTCCCCGGTGGTGCCGAACTGCGACCAATAGGGTATCGGCTTGATCAGGTAGCCGATGACCGAGAGCAGGTAGTAGGTGATGGCCGCGACCGACAGCCCCTCCACCGTCTGCTGCAGGCGCAGCTGGGCACGGCCGGTGGCGGCCAGAGTGTTGAGCTGCTTCTCGGCCTGTTCCTCCTGCGCGACCGCCACGCGCGCGCGCAGCAGGTCCACCAGCCGCGCCCCGCGCAGCGACAGCGCGCCGATGCGCAGCCCCGTCGCGGTGACCGTGGCCATGGCCGGCTCCATCCGCCGGTCCAGGAAGCGCGAGAGCGTGGGCATCCCCGGCAGCGAGACCTCGTTCAGCTCGCCCAGCCGGCGCAGCACCAGGCGGTGATAGGCCGCGCTGGCCGAGAAGCGCTCGGCGGTGGCGGCGGAGGCGCGCTCGATCTCGCCGGCCACCTCGGTCAGCTCCTCCAGCGTCGCGCGCTCGGCGTTCAGCTCCTCGAGGCTGGGCAGCTGGGCGGAGATGCGCGCGAACTGGTCCGAGGCATTGGACAGCACCGGCCCCACCGCGCGGGCCGCCGGCAGCGCCAGCAGCGCCATGGCGCGGTAGGTCTCGATCTCCCACAGCAGCTGCGCGAGCCGCCCGGCGATGAGCGGCGGCGGCGCGCCGGCCAGCAGGATGCGGGTGAACCCGTCCGGATGCAGGCGGAAATCGGTGAAGACGCGCGCCGCGTCATCGCCCACCGTCGCACCCGCCAGCGTCTCGTTGACGAAGCCGCCGGCCTCGGGCCCGGCCTCGGCGAGCGCGATGTGCATCGCCGCGATCGCCTGGCCGGGCAGGCGCGCCAGCCATTCGGGCGGCAGATGCGCGATGGCCGGCCGCGCGAATGGCGCGGCGGCGTCGGCGCCGGGGGCGAGGAAGTTCCAGCCGGTGAATTCGGTGTGGCGCTCGAAGCGCAGGCGGAAGGCGCCGAAATCCGCCATGAACCAGGTGGCACCCGGGCGGGGCGGCACCACGCCGTGCCGCGCGCAGAGCTGCGCGAGATGCGCGTCCTCGGCCTCGCGGTCGGGGGTGAGCATGGCCAGGCGCGACAGCCGCGCCGGCGCCTCGATGGGGATGGCGGGGCGGGCATGCAGCTCGCCCGCCAGGGCCTCGCGCAGCGGATGGGTGGGGAAGGTCATCACGGCCAAGCTACAGCGGCGCGCGTCGCCAGCCAATGAACACCTCGTCAGGCGAGCGGTGCCGTGCGAGCCTGCCGCCATGCTGATTCGTGACATCACCGCGGCCGATGTGCCGGCCCTGCTCACGCTGAACAATGCCGATGAGGCGGCGCTGTCGCCGCTGACGGCCGAGGCGCTGGAGGGGCTGCTGCGCAGCGCGCCGATCGCGCGGATGAGCGAGGGCGCCGAGGGCTTCCTGATCGCCTTCGACCATTCCAGCCCGCCGCAGAGCCCGCATCATTCCTGGTTCACAGCGCGCGAGAGCTACTTCACCTACATCGAGCGCCTGGCGGTGGCGCCGGCGGCGCGCCGGCAGGGGGTGGGCCGGGCGCTGGTCGCGGACCTCACGGCGATCAGCCGGGCGGAGCACGCGCCGCTGCTGGTCTGCGAGGCGAGGCTGGAACCGCCCAACGACGCCGCCATGGCCTTCCTGCAGGCCGAGGGCTTCGCGGTGGCGGGCGAGACCACCGACAACCGCCATGGCGCGCGGGTGCGCTACTTCCGCAAGGAGATCTGACCGCCGGTCAGCCGAAGCGGCCGGTCACATAGTCCAGCGACTGCCTCTTCTTCGGGTTGATGAACATGGTCTGGGTGTCGCCATACTCGATCAGCCGGCCCAGATACATGAAGGCGGTGTTGTCCGAGACGCGCGCCGCCTGTTGCATGTTGTGGGTCACGATCACGATGGAGTAGTGGCCCTTCAGCTCCGCGATCAGCTCCTCGATCTTGGCGGTGGCGATGGGGTCGAGCGCCGAGCAGGGCTCGTCCATCAGCAGCACCTCGGGGTCCGAGGCCACGGCGCGGGCGATGCACAGGCGCTGCTGCTGCCCGCCCGACAGGCCCAGCGCGCTCTCCTTCAGCCGGTCCTTCACCTCGTTCCACAGCGCGGCCGAGCGCAGCGCGCGCTCGCACACCTCGTCCAGCACGCCGCGGTTGGACACGCCATCCACCCGCATGGGGTAGACGACGTTGTCATAAATGGACATGGCGAAGGGGTTGGGCTTCTGGAACACCATGCCCATGCGCTTGCGCAGCGCGATGACGTCCACGCCGGGGGCGTAGATGTCGTGGCCGTCCACGGTGATGCGCCCGTCGATCCGCAATTCGTCGATCAGGTCGTTCATGCGGTTGAGGCAGCGCAGCAGGGTGGATTTGCCGCAGCCCGAGGGGCCGATCAGCGCGGTCACCAGGCCCTTCTGGAAGCCGATTTCCACGTCGAACAGCGCCTGCGACTTGCCATACCAGAGGTTGAACTTCTCGACATCCAGCGCGATGCCCTCCCCGCCCTCCTTCACATGGTAGGCGGTGGGCTCGAAGACGGGCGCGGCCGGCGAGGGCTGGGCGGCGGCGGGGGTGATGGTGTCTGCCATGGCTTCTCTCTCTCTGCGCCGTCTCAGAACTGGCCGGTGGCGTATTTGCGCTTCAGGCGGTTGCGGATGTAGATCGCGGTCGCGTTCATCAGCACGATCAGCGCGAGCAGCAGCAGGGTGGTCACGAAGACCATCGGCTTGCCCGCCTCCGAATTGCGCGACTGGAAGCCCACGTCGAAGATGTGGAAGCCCAGATGCATGAAGCTGCG
>SKWC01000352.1 GCA_007129145.1 Rubritepida sp. | reverse complement strand
CGCGCAGGGCCGCGGCGTCGAGATCGGGCCGCAGGTCCAGCGTGACACCCCCCGGCGGGGCGGCCCCCAGCGCAGCGCCGGCGGCGTAGACCACGCCCCCCTCGATGCCCCGCGCGGTGACCATGGCCTCGCCCATCCAGCGCCGCCCACCCGCCATCAGCGCCACGCGCTTCAGCGGCATGCCCGCGAAGCGCGTGGCGAAGTGCTCGGACCAGGCGACATGGAAGCCCATGTTCGCCGGGAGCAGCGGCGTCACATCGCCGGCCGGGAAGGCAGCCGTCCAGGCGCCGTCGCTGCCCAATTGCGGCCAGGACGCGCCGCCCAGCGCCAGCACCACCGCATCGGCCGCTTCCTCGCCATGGGCGAAGCGCAGCGCCCCCTGCGCGCCGAAGCCCAGGAAACGCGCCCCGCCCTGGAACACCACATCCAGCCCCTCCAGCCGGCGCAGCCAGGCGCGCAGCAGCGGCGATGCCTTCATCGCGCGCGGGAACACGCGGCCCGAACTGCCGGTGAACACTTCCTGCCCCAGCCCCTCGCACCAGGCGACCAGCGCGGCGGGCGGGAAGGCCTCGATGAGGGGGTAGATGGCGGAGGTGTCATAGCGACCGAGGAAGGCGGGGAGCGGATCGGAATGGGTCAGGTTCAGCCCGCCGCGCCCGGCCAGCAGGAACTTCCGCCCCGGCCGTGGCATGGCGTCCAGCACGCGCACGGCCACGCCGCCCTGCGCCAGCACCTCGGCAGCCATCAGCCCCGCCGGGCCGCCTCCGACCACCAATGCCCGCGCGCGCCTTTCCATGCGGCCGGACCATCGGCCCGCGGCCGGCCGCTGTCCATCCATTCAGGCGCCGTTGTTGACAGGGGTGGCGCGTGGCGGCGTAGGCTGAGGGCCAAGAATTGACCGCCTGAGGGGGAAACATGCCGGCTGTGCTCCACGCCCGCCATCATTCCACGCCGTCCTGCCGCGCCGGGGGGCGAGGCTGATGCGCCTGGGCACCGCCGAGGCCGAACGCCCGACCACCCGCCTGCGCGGCCTGATGCGCCAGAACCGCCCCGTGGTGGTTCCCGGCTGCTACAACGCGCTGTCCGCCCGCGTGCTGGAGCATGCCGGCTTTCCGGCCGTCTATATGTCGGGCTACGGCACCTCACTGTCGCTGCTGGGCCTGCCAGATGCCGGCCTCGCGACCCTGACCGAGATGGTGTTCAACGCCAAATGCATCGCGGGCGCGGTGCGCGCGCCCGTCATCGCGGATGCCGACACCGGCCATGGCAACGCCATCAACGTGGTCCGCACGGTCGAGGAATTCATCCGCGCCGGCGTGGCAGGCATCCACATCGAGGACCAGGTCGCACCCAAGCGCTGCGGCCATGTCGCCGGCCGCCTGGTGGTCGAGCGCGAGGAGGCCGTGCGCAAGATCCGCGCCGCCGCCGACACGCGCGACGCGCTGGACCGCGACTTCGTGCTGATCGCGCGCACCGATGCGCGCGGCGCCCATGGCGGCTCGCTGGAGGAGGCGATCTGGCGCGCCAACGCCTTCCTCGACGCCGGCGCCGACCTCGCCTTCGTGGAGGGCCCGGCCAATGTGGAGGAGGTGCAGCGCGTGGGCCGCGAGGTGAAGGGACCGGTCTTCTACAACATGACCGGCATCAGCCCCCGCCTGACCGAGCAGCAGATGGCCGACAACAACATCGCCATGTGCATCCTGCCCGGGGCGGCGATGCGCGCCACCATCATGGCGGTGCACGACTTCGCCATGACCATCCGCGAGCACGGCACCATGGCCGAGGCCGCGCTGGATGCGCGCTTCAAGCAGCACCCCATGGGCAATCTGCACGGCTTCGCCGGCTTCGACCGCATCCGCGAGATGGAGGACGCCTACCTGCCGCCGGAGGCCGGCGAGAAATACGCCGGCACGCTGGGCCACATGCCCGAGAAGAAGGGCTGACCAACGGCCCCGTGGCGGGCCGGACCATCGGGAGGAAACAAGGAATGAACCGTCGCCAACTGATGACGCTGACCGGTGCGGGCCTGCTGGCCGCACCGGGCATCCTGCGCGCCCAATCCGCCTGGCCGGGCCCGCGCGACCGCATCACCTTCGTGGTGCCCTTCAACCCCGGCGGCTCGGCCGACCGCATGGGGCGCAGCATCGCCCAGCACATGCCCGAGGAACTGGGCGGCACCGCGATCAACGTGATCAACCGCCCCGGCGCCTCGGGGGCGACGGGTGCGACCTGGTTCCGCACCCAGCGCGACGACGGCTCGCACTTCCTGGTGATGCAGGCGGTGCCCTTCCTGGCGAACGCCATCCTCCAGCTCAACGCGCCGATCCGCTGGGAGGATTTCCACATCATCAACACCCAATGGGTGGACTACGCGATCGTCGCGGTGCCGGCCGACAGCCCCTACCGCACCATGCAGGAGCTGGTGAACGCCATCCGCGAGCGCCCGGGCACCGTCTCCACGGCCGTGATGGCGGGCAGCGGCGCCTATATCCAGCACCTGATCATGCTGGAGCGCCTGGGCCTGCCGCGCGATGCCATCCGCTTCGTCACCTATGACGGCGGCGCGCCGGTGCGCACCGCGGTGGCCGGCGGGCATGTGGACATGACCATCGTCGCCGCCCAGGGCTCGCGCAGCATCCGCGACCGCATCCGCCCGCTGGCGGTGGTGGACGATGAGGACCACGCCGAATGGGGCGTGCCCATGATGAACACCGCCATGCGCGAGAATTTCGGTGTCACCATGCCCATGGTCAGCAGCTACACCGTCTCGGTGATCTGCCGGCGCTCCTTCGCCGAGCGCCACCCCGACCGGCTGGAGCGCTTCGCCAACGCATACCGCGCCACGCTCGAGCGCGAGGACTACCGCGCCTTCGCCACCCAGGGCGGCTTCCCGTATGTCTGGCGCGGCCATGAGGCCAGCCAGGCGATGAACGACGAGGCCTACAACGCGCTCGCGGGCTACGCCCCGGCGCGCGGCTGAGCCGCATGCAGGGCCAGCGCGGCAGCGAGGTCGCGCTGCTGCTGCTGATCGCGGGCTTCGCCATCTGGCTCGCGCAGGATGCCGCGCGCCGGTCCTTCAGCTTCGAGAACCTCGTGCTGATGGTGCCGGTCGCGGGGCTGATCCTGCTGCTCTGCGGCATCCTCGCGGTCGCGGCGCTGCGCCGCGCGCCGCAGGAGGCCGGCGGCGGGCTGGCCCGGGTGCTGGGGCTGCTCGCGCTGCTGGGCGGGCTGGTGGCGGGGCTCGAAACCATCGGCTTCGACGCCGCCGCCTTCCTTTTCCTGCTGGCGGCCACGGCGCTGCTGGGTGAACGCCGGCCGCTGGTGCTGCTGGCCTATGCGGGGATCATGACCTTCGTGATCATCATGACGCTGGGCTTCATGCTGCCCTATGAGATGCCCACGCTGCTGCTGGACCCGCCGCGGTGATCGACCAGACGGCGCTTGCCTCCGCCGCCGCGCTGCTGGGGGAATCCTGGACGCCCTGGCTGGTGGTGCCGCCCGGGCTGCTCCTCGGGCTGATCTTCGGCGCCATCCCGGGGCTGTCGGTGCCCATCGCCATGGCGGTGTTCCTGCCGGTGACGGTGCATCTCGACTTCCTCTCGGCGGTGCTGTTCCTCACCTCCATCTTCACCGGCGGCGGCTTCGGCGCCGCCATCCCGGCGGTGCTGATGAACGTGCCGGGCAGTTCTTCGGCCGTCGCCACCACCTTCGACGGCCACCCCATGGCGCGCCAGGGCCGCCACAGCGAGGCCCTGGGCCTGGCACTCGCGGCCTCCTGCGCGGGCAGCGCGCTGGGCTACGTCATCCTGCTGCTGGTGGTGGGCTGGGTCGCGGATGCGGTGCTGCTGCTCGGCCCGCTCGAGATGTTCGCCATCGCCGCCTGGGGGCTGACGCTGATCGCGGTGCTGCACGAAGGCAGCTTCATCAAGGCGCTGCTGGCCGGGCTGCTCGGCGTCATGATCGGCATGATCGGCATGAGCGCGCGCGGCGACATGCGCGGCACCTTCGACAGCCTGGCACTGGTGGACGGCATCCCCGTGGTGCCGGCGCTGATCGGGCTGTTCGCCGCCTCCGAGATGTTCCGCCTGATGCGCCGCGACTACATCGTCGAGGACAAGGAGCTTCGCCGTCCTGCCTTCTCGCGCATCCTCGCGGGGGTGGGGATGGCGCTGCGGCATCCGCTGGTGGTCGCCCGCGGCGGGCTGATCGGCATCGGCGTGGGCGCGATCCCGGGCGTCGGCGCGGCGGTGGCCAACCTGCTTTCCTATGCCGAGACGAAGCGCCGCGCGAAGGACCCCTCGGTGTTCGGCAAGGGCGAACCGCGCGGGGTCATCGCCTCGGAATCGGCCAACAGCAGCAGCGAGGGCGGCTCCATTGCCACCCTGCTGGCGCTGGGCATCCCGGGCGGCAGCGCCACAGCCGTCATGCTGGGCGCCTTCGCCATGCACAATGTCACCGGGGGGCCGCGCTTCATCTCGGAGAACCTCGACCTCGTCTACGCCATCATCCTGGGCAATTTCGTGCAGGTGGTGGTGCTGGCGGTGCTCGGCCTCGGCTTCCTGTTCTTCGCCGCATCGCTGGTGCGGGTGCCGCTGCGCTACCTGATCCCGGGCGTGCTGCTGCTGGCGCTGCTGGGCTGCTTCTCCATCACCGGGGACATGATGGGGCCCATCACCATGGTGGTGTTCGCGGGCCTGGGCTACTGGCTGCGCGAGCACGGCTTCCCGGTGGCGGCGGTGGTGATCGGCCTGCTGCTCGGCCCCGCCGCCGAGTCCGAGTTGCTGCGCTCCATGCAGGTCTCGGGCGGCGACCCGGCCTTCCTGCTGCAGCGGCCGGTGGCCACCGCGGTGCTGCTGCTGCTGGTGGCCTCGCTGTTCTACCCGCTGCTGCGGCGGCGCCGCCGCGCTTGACGGGGCGGCCCCGGATGGCGAGTTTCCCCACGCAGCGAGAGGGAGACCCGCGATGGCCGACAACATGGAAAAGCTCGAGAAGTGGCGCGGCTACGTGCCCGATGACGAGCTCGAGACCTACCGCAAGGGCGGCTTCGCGCGGCGCATCGGCATCGGCCGTCGCCCCGCCCTGCTGAACATCGACACCACCTACATGTTCGTGGACCCGGCCTATTCGCAATGCGGCCGCGAGATGCCCGAGATGATGGCGGCCCTGACGCGCCTGACCAACCTGTTCCGCGAACTCGACCTGCCGATCTACTACAGCCGCCGCGACGACCGCACCCATCCCACCTATCGCGGCATCTGGAACCTCAAGCTCGGCACCGCCGACGACTTCCAGTACAGCCGCGACAAGCGCGCCGACGAATGGCCCGAGGCCTACGCCCCGCGCGAGCAGGACCGGGTGGTGCTGAAGAACAAGCCTTCCTGCTTCTTCCACACACCGCTCGAGGCCTTCCTGCGCTACGACGAGGTGGACACGCTGATCATCTGCGGCATCTCGACCTCGGGCTGCGTGCGGGCGGGCGCGATGGACGCCTTCTCACACAATTTCCGCATCGTGCTGGTCGAGGATGCCTGCGGCGACCGCAGCCCCGCGGCCCACAAGGCCAACCTCTTCGACATCGACATGAAGTTCGGCGATGTCGAAAGCCTGGATTACGTGGAGCGCGAGATGCGCGCCCGCTTCAGCCTGCCCCGGGCGGCGGAGTGACCGGACGGGTCCGGGGCGCGCGCCCCGGACCCCATCGCCTCACTGGACGATGATGTTGCCGCGCTGCACCACCTCGGCCCAGCGCGCCAGCTCGCGGCGCATCAGCGCGTCGTATTCCTCGGGCGTGCTGCTGCGCAGCTCGGTGCCCCGCTCGGCCAGCTGGGCGCGCAGCGCCTGACCCGCCAGGGTCGTGCGCACCGCCTCGCCCATCCGGGCCACCACCGCATCCGAGGCGGAGCGGTGGGTGTGCAGGCCGAACCAGGCCTCGGCCGCGAAGCCTTCCATGCCGAATTCCGCGCCCAACTCCGCCATCGCGGGCACGTTCGGGATCTCGGGGCGGCGCTGGGGCGAGGTCACCGCCAGCGCGATCACCGTGCCCGCCTGGATCTGCGGCAGGGCGGTGGTGAAGTTGTCGATGAAGGTGTCCACCTCGCCGCCCATCACCGCGGTCATGCCCGGACCCGCGCCGCGATAGGGCACATGCGTCATCTGCACGCCGGCCTGCTGGCTGATCAGCTCGCCCGTCAGATGCGTCGAGGTGCCGTTGCCGGCCGAGGCGAAGGTGATCTCGGTCGGGCGCGCGCGGGCGTCGCGCAGCACCTGGCGCACATCGCCATGCGGCACGCGGTCGCGGTTGGCCAGCCAGACATTCGGCACGGTGGTCATCAGCGACACCGCCCGGAAATCCGCGGCCGGATCATACTGCAGGCTGCGGAACAGCGAGGGCGCGATGCCATGGGTCGCGATCTGCGAGACGAAGAAGGCGTGATCGTCGCCCTCGCGCGCGAAACGCCCGGCCGAGGTGGTGCCACCCGCGCCCGCCTGGTTCTCGACCACCACGGGGCGGCCGACCTGCTCGCGCAGGGCCTGGGCCACGAAGCGGGCCAGCACGTCGGTGCTGCCGCCGGGCGGGAAGGGCACGATCATGCGCAGGTCGCGCTGCGGCCAGGCGGTCTGGGCGCGGCCGATGGAGGGCGCGGCCAGCGGAGCGGCCAAGGGCGCGGCAAGTCCGGCCAGCAGCATGCCGCGGCGCGGCAGCAGAATACGGTGAGTCATGTCCCTGGAACCTCCTCGTTATGGGATTTCCGCCCCGCCTAGCGGCTGATACCGCCCCTGTCGAGGCTTCCGGCCCCCGCCCCGCCCCGGTAGCCTGCGCTTCACCGCATGGAGGGCCCCAGCCATGACCGACCTGCCGCCACCCCCGCACCCGCATGATGTCGGCGGGCGCTTCGCCGCCCCGATCGCGCATGAGGAACACGACGCCGCGCATTGGGAGAAGGAAGCGGATGCCATCCGCATGCTGCTGGCCGACGGCAAGCGGCGGCTGTTCTCCACCGACGAAAGCCGCTTCGTGCAGGAGCAGCTGGACGCCGACACCTATTGGGCGATGCCCTATTACGAGCGCTGGGTGCTCGCCTTCTCGACCCTGCTGATGCGGAAAGGCACCCTGCCCGAGGCCGAGGTCCTGGCCGAGGAGGCGCGGCTGCGCGCCGCCGGCGAGGACCGGGTGGAGGGCGAGGCCGCCGGGCACCACCACCACGACCATGATCATGATCATGATCATGACCACGACCACCCCTACCAGGAGGATCACGACGCGGCGGTGACGGTGCTCTCGCCGCTGCGGCTGCGCGCGGTGGCGGTGCGCAACCTGCTGCTGGCCAAGGGCATCCTGACCGCCGCCGAGATCCGCGCCGAAATCGAGCGCATGGATGCGCGCGGCACGCACAATGGCGCGCGCATCGTGGCCCGCGCCTGGGCAGACCCCGGCTTCGCCAGCCGGCTGGAGGCCGATGCCGTCGCCGCCGTGCGCGAACTGGGGCTGGACGCCGCGGGGACGCATCTGAGGGCGGTGTTCAACACGGATGCCGAGCACAACCTCGTGGTCTGCACCCTGTGCTCCTGCTACCCGCGCAGCATCCTCGGCCGCCCCCCCGCCTGGTACAAGAGCCGCGCCTACCGCGCTCGCGCCGTGCGCGACCCGCGCGGCGTGCTGGCGGAATTCGGCACCACCCTGCCCGATGCCACCGCGCTGCGCGTCTGGGACAGCAACGCCGAGCTTCGCTACCTCGTCGTCCCCGCCCGCCCCGAGGGCACCGAGGGCTGGGACGAGGACCGCCTCGCCGGCCTCGTGACGCGTGATTCCATGATCGGGGTGACGCCCGCCCGGCAGCCCTGATGAACCAGCCCCCGCTGGCGCCGGGCGCGGCGCAGGAGATCATCCCCGGCCTGCGCCGCATGCGCTTTCCCCTGCCCTTCCCCCCGCATGACGTGAATGTCTGGCTGCTGGAGGATGGCGCGGGCTGGACGGTGGTGGACACCGGCGCGGACAATGACGCGACCCGCGCCGCCTGGCGCACCGCCATGGCCGGCGATGCCTTCGGCGGGCGCGGCGTGAGCGGCCTGCTGGTCACGCATTTCCACCCCGACCACGCCGGGCTGATGGGCTGGCTGGCCGGCATGGCCGGGCTGATGCCGCGCATGACGCGCATGGAGTGGCTGCAGTCGCGCAATTTCTGGTTCGACAGCGGCCCCGACCTGATGGCGCACCAGGCCGATTTCATGCGCGCCGCCGGCGCCCCCGAGCCCTTCCTCGATTTCCTGCTGGCGCGCGGGCCGGTCTATCCGCAGAACGTCGCCCCCCTGCCCCGCGCCTTCGAGGCCATCGCCGACGGCCAGCTGCTGCGCATCGGCGGCCGCGCCTTCGAAATCATTACCGGCCAGGGCCACGCCCCCGACATGGCCTGCCTCCATTGCGCCGAGGCCGGCGTGCTGATCGCCGCCGACCAGGTGCTGCCGCGCATCTCTCCCTACATCGGCCTGCACGCGGCCGAGCCCATGGCCGACCCGCTGGGCCAGTTCCTGAGCTCGCTGGGCAAGCTGCGCCGCCTGCCCGAGGATGTGGTGGTGCTGCCCTCGCATGGCGAACCCTTCCAGGGGCTGCATGCGCGGCTCGATGCGCTGGCGGCGCATCACGAGGCGCGGCTCGATGCGCTGGCCCAGGGCTGCGCCGAGCCGCGCACGCCCATGCAGCTTGTCCCGCATCTGTTCCGCCGCGAACTGGACCTGCACAATCTCGGCTATGCGCTGAGCGAGACCCTGGCGCATCTGCGCCGGCTGGAAGCGCTGGGCGCCATTCGGCGCGACCCCGGGGCGGACGGGCTGATCCGCTGGCAACGGAGCTGACACCGCCATGACCGACACCCCCATCCCGCGCAGCCACCGCCCGCTGATCATGGGGCGGCGCGGCGCGGTCGCCTCCAACCACCCCCTCGCCACCCAGGCGGGCCTCGATGTGCTGCGCGCCGGCGGCAGCGCGGCCGATGCGGCGGTCGCCGTCTCGCTCGCGCTGGGCGTGGCCGAGCCGCACATGTCGGGCCTTGGCGGCGACGGCTTCTACCACCATTGGTCGGCCGGTGGCGGGCGCAGCCAGACCTATGCCGGCACCGGCACCGCGCCTGCCGCCGCCACCATCGACTACTACAAGTCGTTCGGCATCGACGTGGTGCCGGGCAGCGGCACCCAACTCGACGGCCTCGGCGCGTTCCTGCGCGTGAGCATGGTGTCCGAACCTGACGGCATGTTCGCGCTCCTCGAGCGCTTCGG
>SKWC01000116.1 GCA_007129145.1 Rubritepida sp. | reverse complement strand
TCGCGCGCGCGGCGCGAGACCGGCACCAGCCGCTCGCGCCCGCCCTTGCCGCGCACCAGCAGCAGCGGGTCCTCGGCGCGCAGCGCCCCGGCCGGCAGCCCCACCAGCTCCGAGATGCGCAGCCCCGAGGCGTAGAGCATCTCGATCACCGCCACCGCCACCGCCGCCTTGCCCGCGGGCAGGCTCTCGGCGCCGGCGATCAGGGCCGCGACCTCGGCCTCGCTCAGCGCCTTGGGCAGGGGCGAGGGCAGGCGCGGGCTGTCCAGCAATTCCGTGGGGTCGTCGGGGCGCTGGCCCTCGCGCGCCAGGAAGCGGAAGAACTGGCGCAGCGCCGACAGCCGCCGCGCCTGGGTGCGCGGCGACAGCCCCTGCGCCGCCAGGCCGCGCAGATAGGCGCGCAGCGCCGCCGCATCGGCCCGCGTCGCGTCGGGACCAAGCTGCGGCAGGGCGTCCTCAAGGTCGCGGCGGTAGGCATCCAGCGTGTTGCGGGCGGCGCCGCGCTCGGCGGCCATCATCTCCAGGAAGGCTTCGAGGGCGCCCCGGCTCACTCCACCACCTGGAAGCGGTCGTTGGGCAGCACCCGCTCGACCGGGGTGGGCGGCACGGGCGGGGGGAAGGCGGCGAACCACAGCGCCCCCAGCGCGCCGCCGATGATCAGCAGCGTCAGGATGAACAGGATCGGGCGGCTGAACATGGGCGGCGGCCTCCCCTCGCGCGTTCAGCCTCCTGTGCTAGCTTCCCGCCCCGTGTCACGCAACCTCGCCCCCAGGGCGCCCCAGGCCGAGACCCCGCCCGCGCGCAGCGTGGTGCTGGTGGGTATGCCGGGCGCCGGAAAATCCACCCTCGGCAAGCGCCTCGCAGCCCGCTGGGGCCGCCCCTTCCTCGATGCCGACACCGAAATCGAGCAGGCCGCCGGCATCCCGATCACCGAGATCTTCGCCCGCTACGGGGAGCCGCATTTCCGCGAGGGCGAGCGCCGCGTCATCGCGCGGCTGCTGGCCTCGCCCGAACCCATCGTGCTGGCCACCGGCGGCGGCGCCTTCCACGACCCCGAGACGCGCCGCGCCGTGCGCGAATCGGGCGCCGTGTCGGTCTGGCTGAAATGCCGCCTGTCCACGCTGCTGCGCCGCGTGGCCGGGCGTGACCACCGGCCGATGTTCCGCGACGCCGACCCGCGCGCCGTGCTGGAGCGCCTGATGGCCGAGCGCCACCCCTCCTATGCCGAGGCCGATGTGATCCTGAGCTGCGCCGATGAGAACCTGGACACCACCACGCGCCGCGCCGCGGACGCCGTGGCCGCGTTCCGCCCAGCCGCGCGGCAGCGCGTGGAACTGGCGCGCGGCGCCTATGACATCCTGATCGGCGAGGGGCTGCTGGCCCGCGCCGGCGCCGAGATCGCAAGCCGCATCGAGGGCCGCCGCGCCGTGGTGGTCAGCGACGCCGCCGTGGCGCCGCTGCATTTGCCCACGCTGCGCCAGGGGCTGGCGGACGGCGGGATCACGCTGGCCGCCGAGGTGCTGGTGCCGCCCGGGGAGGCCAGCAAGTCGCTGGCCGAATACGGCCGGGTGGTGGACCGCATCCTGGCCGCCCGCGCCGACCGCCGCCTGATCGTGATCGCGCTGGGTGGCGGCGTGGTGGGGGATTTGGCGGGCTTCGCCGCCGCCACCGTGCTGCGCGGCCTGCCCTTCGTGCAATGCCCGACCACCCTGCTGGCGCAGGTGGACAGCTCGGTGGGCGGCAAGACCGGTATCAACGCCGCCCAGGGCAAGAACCTGGTCGGCGCCTTCCACCAGCCCAGGCTGGTGCTGGCCGACACCGCCACCCTGCGCACCCTGCCGCCCCGCGAACTCCGCGCCGGCTGGGCCGAGGTGGCCAAGCACGGGCTGCTGCAAGGGCCACTGTGGGATTGGTGCGAGGCCGAGGGCACCCATGCCATGGCCGGCGACGCCGACGCCCTGACCCATGCGGTGCTGGAAAGCTGCCGCCTCAAGGCCGGGGTGGTGATGGAGGATGAGTTCGAGACGGCGCCCGAGGGCGGGCGCGCGCTGCTCAACCTCGGCCACACCTTCGGCCATGCGCTGGAGGCCGAATGCGGCTATTCCGGCGCGCTGCTGCATGGCGAGGCGGTGGCGATCGGCCTTGGCCTGGCCGCCGAACTCTCAGCGCGGCTGGGGCTGTGCTCGCAGGAACTGCCCGGCCGCGTGCGCGAGCATCTGCGCGAGATGGGCCTGCCCGCGCGCATCGCGGAACTGCCGCGCGGCTTTTCGACGGATGCGCTGGTCGCGCGGATGCGCGCCGACAAGAAGGCGCGCGACGGGGCCATGCGCTTCGTGCTGCTGCGCCGCCCCGGGGAGGCCTTCACGGAATCCGGGGTGGAGGAAGGGGCGGTGCGCGCCCTGCTGGCCGATGAAGGATGCGCCGCATGAGCGAGACGAATTTGCAGGTGCTGCTGCGCCGCCGCCCCGAGGGCGCCCCCGTGCCCGAGGATTTCGAGATCGTGGAGCGCCCCGTGCCCGAGCCCGCCGAGGGCCAGGTGCTGGTGCGGGCGCGCTACCTCAGCCTCGACCCCTACATGCGCGGCCGGATGAGCGATGCGAAAAGCTATGCGAAGCCGGTGCCGCTCGGCGCCGTGATGGAGGGGGCCACGGTGGGCGAGGTGGTCGCCAGCCGCGACCCGCGCTTCGCTCCCGGCGACCACGTGATGGGCGGTCAGGGCTGGCAGCGCTTCTGCGCGGTGGATGCCGCCCGGCTGCGCCGCGTGGATGAGACGGTGGCGCCGCTCTCGGCCTGGCTGGGCGTGCTGGGGATGCCCGGCCTCACCGCCTGGGTGGGGCTGGAGGATATCGGCCAGCCCAAGGCGGGCGAGACCGTGGTGGTCAGCGCCGCCTCGGGCGCGGTGGGCCAGGTGGTGGGGCAATTGGCCAAGGCGCGCGGCGCGCGGGTGGTGGGCATCGCCGGCGGGGCGGCGAAATGCGATTTCGTGACCGGCACGCTGGGCTTCGACGCCTGCCTGGACCACCGCCGGCCGCTCGATCCCCAGCTCGACGCCGCCTGCCCGGACGGGGTGGATGTTTATTGGGAGAATGTGGGCGGCCATGTGCAGGCGGCCGTCTTCCCCCGCCTGAACGACTTCGGCCGGATGGTGATGTGCGGCATGATCGCGCAGTACAACATCGCCCCCGGCGCCGATGCGGCCGGCGCGCCGGCGGGGCCCAACCTGGGGCCAGTGGTGCGCAAGCGGCTGCGCATCCAGGGCTTCATCGTCAGCGACAGCGGCTGGGGGCGCTATGACGCCTTCCTGGCCGAGATGCGCCCGCTGATCGCGGCGGGGCGGATGCGCTGGCGCGAGGATGTGGTGGAGGGGCTGGATGCCGCGCCACGCGCCTTCATCGGCCTGCTGGAGGGCGGCAATTTCGGCAAGCTGGCGGTGCGGATCGGCTGAGGCCGCGGCGCGCTACTCCCGCCGCAGCACCCGGTCCGTCAGGAAATTCGCCGCCGCGCCGGCGCGGAAGGCCGCCGCCAGCGCGTCGCGGTCATAATGGTGGTCCAGCCAATCCTCGAAGCCGATCCCCTCGGCCTCGGCCCGGGCATAGGCGGCGACGAAGGCGTCCAGGATGCCTGTCTTGGCCGCCGCCACATGGCCGTAGCGCCAGGACAGCTCCTCGGCCGCCCGCGCCGCGCCCTGGCCATGCATCAGCCGCCACACCGCCGCAGCCAGCCCGGCGCGGTCGGCGCCCGACTTGCAGTGGATCAGGATCGGGCGCGGCAGCGTGCGGTACAGGTGCATCAGGTGCCGCAGCCGCTCGGGATGCGGGGCGCCGCGGCTTTCCAGCGGCTGGTCCGCCTGCACGAGGCCCAGCCGCGCGGCCGCCGCCCTGCCCAGCGCGTCAGAGCCACAGGCCATGCGCTGGCCGCGCAGGTTGATGACGCTGGCCAGGCCATGGCGCCGCGCCGCGGCGGCAAACTGCCAGGGCAGGGGGTGGTTCGAGCGGTAGAGCTGCCCGGGTTCCACCACCCCCCAGTTGCGCCATGCGATGCGCAGCACCGCATGGTCGATGAACAGGGAATTCAGCCAGCGGGACATGCCCGCGCTGATACTACCCCAGACGGGCGCCGGTAAGCTGCACCATCTCCTGCCACATCGGGCGCTCGCGGCGGGCGCGCTCCATCACGCCTTCGGGCGAGGAGTGGATGGCCACGGCGCCGGTGCGCAGGAACCGCTCCTGGAGCGCCTCCTCCTGCTGGGCGCGCTGCACCAGTTCGCTGGCACGCGCGACGATCGGGGCGGGCACACCGGCCGGGAAGCCCATGGCGCACCAGGAGGTGACCACGAAGTTCTCCACCCCGGCCTCGACCATGGTCGGCACATTGGGCAGCGCCGGGTGGCGCGTGCCGCCGCTGACCGCCAGCGGCCGCATCCGCCCGTCCTGGAACACCGGGATGTAGCTGGCCAGGTTGTCGATGGCGAAGTTCACATCGCCCGCGAGCATGGCCGGGATAGTCTGCGCCGCGCCGCGGAAAGGAACATGCGTCGCGTCCAGCCCCGCGCGGTCCGCGAACAGCGCGGCCGTCATGTGCGGCGTGGTCCCCACCCCCGGCGAGCCGTAGGTCACGCCATTGGGCCGCGCCTTCGCCCAGTCGATGAACTCGGCGACCGTGGTCGAGGGGTTGTGCGCGGCGGGCACGGCGAAGACGTTCGGCAGTTCCCAATGCAGCGAGATGGGCTGCAGGTCGCGGTCGGGATGGAAGGGCATCGCGTCCCACATGAACATGTGGATCGCCCAGGCGGTCACGGTCAGCGGCCCCATCGTGTAGCCGTCGGGCTCGGCCTTCGCGATCGCATCGGCGCCGATGTTGCCCGAGGCGCCCGACCGGTTCTCGACCGTGAAGGGCTGGCCGGTGACCTCGGCCAGGCGCTGGCACAGGATGCGGCACAGCACGTCGGTGCTGCCGCCGGGCGGCCAGGGGACGATGACGCGCACGGCGCGGTTGGGCCAGGGCGACTGGGCGATGGCCGGGGCGGCCAGCGGCGTGAGCAGGCCGGCAGCGAGCAGCGAACGACGACGGGTGTTGATTGGCTTGGTCATTGGCTTCCTTCCCTTTGGATGGCAGCCATGATGTTTGATCATGCATCCGCGGGCAAGCTTCCCTTTACCGTCCGATGCCATCGTGTTGCCGCAAGCCTCCGCCAAGAGGGCGGCTTCTCCCGCCGGACCGGACTTCCAATGTTCGTCTTCCTCCACCCGTCGCGCCTCATGAACCGCCTGCGCCACTGGCTGGGCTACCGTCCGGAGCGGCGCTACATGCGCGGCCGCCCGCGGGGGCCCCTGGCGGGCTGACGCCGGCAGGGGGCCCCGCCCCGCCGTGGCCTTACCAGGCCGCCTCCGGCGATCGGCGTTACCAGGCCGCCTCGGGCGGCAGGGACATCAGGATCGCCTCGACATTGCCGCCGGTGCGCAGGCCGAAGATGGTGCCGCGGTCGTGCAGCAGGTTGAACTCGACATACCGGCCGCGGCGGCGCAGTTGGTGCTGCCGCTCGGCCTCGGTCCAGGGCTCATGCATGCGGCGGCGCAGGATGGCGGGATAGGCCTCCAGGAACGCCAGGCCTACATCCTTCGTGAAGGCGAAGTCCCGCTCGATGCCCTGCCCCGGTGTGCGGTCGCCCAGCCAGTCGTAGAAGATGCCGCCCAGCCCCCGCGTTTCGCCGCGATGCGGCAGATAGAAGTATTCGTCGCACCATTTCTTGAACTTGGCATAGTACTCTGGGTCGTGCTTGTCGCAGGCGCGCTGGTAGGCGGCGTGGAAATCGGCCGCGTCCTGGCGTGCCTCGGCGCTGCCCACATCCATCGGCGTGATGTCGCCGCCGCCGCCGAACCAGGCGCGGGTGGTCACGATGAAGCGGGTGTTCATATGCGCCGTCGGCGCACGGGGCGAACGCGGATGCGCCACCAGCGAGATGCCGGTGGCCAGGAAGCGCGGATCGGCTTCGGCACCCGGGATCTGCTTGCGGAAATCCGGGCTGAACTCGCCATGCACGGTCGAGACGTTCACCCCCACCTTCTCCAGCACCCGGCCGCGCATGAGCCCCATGGTTCCGCCGCCGCCCTCGGGCCGCTGCCAGGGCGTGAAGGTGAAGCGGCCGGGCGGCAACGCGGCATGCGGGCCCTCGGCCAACTCGTCCTCGATCGCCTCGAAGGCGGCGCAGATGCGGTCGCGCAGGCTGGCGAACCAGGCCTCGGCGACGGGGGCCAGCGGGTGTTGCAGCGGTTCTGTCATGGGCGGGCCTTCCTGCATGCTTCCATGGGCGCGAGCATGCACGCTGGCACCGGCGGTGGACATGGGGGAAGTCCGCGCCTATAGCCCTCGCCACGGAAAAGGCTTGCGCCCGGCCGCCTTGGCGGCCATCTGCGCACGGATGTTGCCCGGCGGAAGCCGGGCGGTTTTTCGAGGTGGAGAGTCATGGCAGATTCGGCCGCGCCCATGGGCGCGACAAGCCCGACGAAGGCGGGCGACGTCACCAAGCGGGACTTCCTGAAGCTGACGACCACCGCCTTCGCGGTCGTCACGGTCGGTGCGATCGCTTGGCCCTTCATCCGCACCCTCGCCCCCGCGGCGGACGTGCTGGCCCTGGCCAGTACGGATGTGGATATCGACCCGATCGCCGAGGGCATGGCGATCACGGTGATGTGGCGGGGCAAGCCGGTCTTTGTGCGGCACCGCACCGCCGCCGAGATCGAGGCCGCCCGCGCGCCGGTGCCCAACCTACCCGATCCGCAGGAGGACGCCGATCGCGTCCAGCGGCCGGAATGGCTCGTTGTGCTGGGCATCTGCACGCATCTGGGCTGCGTGCCGCTCGGCCAGCGCCCCGCCGATCAGCGCGGCGAGTTCGGCGGGTGGTTCTGCCCCTGCCACGGCAGCCACTATGACACTTCGGGAAGGATTCGGCGCGGGCCCGCGCCCCGGAACCTTGACGTTCCGGAATACACCTTCACCTCCGACACCAGCATCCGCATCGGCTGACGGTGACCGGGCGGCGGGTATGGTCCCGCCTGCCCGGGCCGCGCCCATCAGAGGACGAGCACCATGGCCATTGGCCTGCACGACAGTTCGTTCAAGAACCCGGTGATCCGGTGGGTGGACCAGCGTCTGCCCGTCTTCACGATGATCCAGAAGGAGTACGGGACGTTCCCCACGCCCCGTAACTTCAATTACTTCTGGAACTTCGGCGCTTTGGCCATGATCAACCTGATGGTCATGATCGCCACCGGTGTGTTCTTGGCGATGCACTACACCGCGCACATCGACTACGCATTCGACAGTGTCGAGCGCATAATGCGCGATGTCGAATACGGTTGGTTGCTGCGCTATGCGCACATGAACGGCGCGCATCTGTTCTTCGCCATCGTGTTCATTCACATCTGGCGCGGCATGTACTACGGTTCGTACAAGGCGCCGCGCGAGCTTTTGTGGATCCTGGGCGTCGTGATCTTTATCCTGATGATGGCGACCGCCTTTATGGGCTATGTGCTGCCCTGGGGCCAGATGTCCTTCTGGGGCGCCACGGTCATCACCAACCTGTTCAGCGCCATCCCCTTCATTGGCCCGGAGATCGTCACCTATCTTTGGGGCGGCTTCAGCGTGGACAATCCGACGCTCAACCGCTTCTTCAGCCTGCACTTTCTGCTGCCCTTCGTGATCGTGGGCGTGGTGTTCCTGCATGTCGCCGCGCTGCACATCACGGGTTCCAACAACCCGCTGGGCATCGAGCCCAAGGGCCCGCAGGACACGCTGCCCTTCCACCCCTACTACACGGCGAAGGACAGCGTGGGCGTGGTGGCCTATCTGGGCGTGTTCGCCCTGCTCATCTTCTTCTTCCCGACCGCGCTGGGCCATGCCGACAACTTCATCCCGGCCAACCCGCTGGTGACGCCCGAGCACATCGTGCCCGAGTGGTACTTCCTGGCCTTCTACGCCATCCTGCGCGCGGTGCCGGACAAGCTCGGCGGCGTTATCCTGATGTTCGGCGCGATCGCCGTGCTGTTCGTGCTGCCCTGGCTCGACACCTCCAAGGTGCGGTCCATGCGCTTCCGCCCGCTGGCGCGCATCTCCTTCCTGATCTTCACCGTGAACTTCCTGGTGCTGACCTGGGTGGGCGCGATGCCGGCGGACGGCATTTATGTGACAATCGCGCAGATCAGCACGATCATCTACTTCGCCTACTTCCTGGTGGTGCTGCCGGCGCTGGGCAAGCTTGAGCGTCCGTTGCCGCTCCCCGAGAGCATTTCCCAGGCGGTGCTCGGCCACCGCGCCACCATGGGTGGCGGCCCCATCCCCGGCGCCGCCACCGCCAAGCCGATGGAGAAGGCCTGATCCCATGCGCATCCTGAAGGCAATCGCCGTCGCGCTGTCCGTCACGGTGGCCGGTCCCGCGTTCGGCGCGGCCGGTCCCGCCCCGCCATCGGGCAATTTCAGCTTCCAGGGCATGTTCGGCACCTTTGATCGGGCGGCCCTGCAGCGCGGCTTCCAAGTCTACAAGGAGGTCTGCGCCGCCTGCCACTCCATGCGGCTGCTGTCCTACCGCAACCTGCTCGACATCGGCCTTTCCGAGGAACAGGTGCAGGCCATCGCGGCCGAGTTCATGGTCGTGGACGGGCCGAACGACGAGGGCGAGATGTTCGAGCGCCCCGCCCGCCTATCTGACCGCTTCCGCCCCGCCTTCCCGAACGCGCAGGCGGCGCGGTTGGCAAACAACGGCGCCTATCCGGTGGACCTGTCGCTGATCACCCGTGCCCGCGAGCATGGGGCGGACTACGTCTACGCCATGCTGACGGGCTACGGCGATCCGCCGGCCGGCATCGAGCTGATGCCCGGGATGCACTGGAACAACTATTTCGGCGGCTATCAGATCGCGATGCCGAATGTGCTGTTCGACGATGCGCTGGAATTCGCCGACGGAACCCGCGCCACCGCCGCGCAGATGGCGCGCGACGTCACCACCTTCCTGGCCTGGGCCGGCGAGCCCCATATGGAGGACCGCCGCCAGATGGGCGTGAAGGTCCTGCTGTTCCTCGCCATCCTGGGCGGCCTGGTCTACGCGACCAAGCGCAGGGTCTGGGCCGACGTGAAGCACTGACGCTGGAGGGGCTCAGCCCTCCAGCACGCCGTTTCGCGCCACGACGCGCCCGCCCGAGACCACGAGGGCGGGCGCTTTTCGTTGGACCACCGCCTCCGCGACCGTCGCGGCCTCGACCACCACCAGATCGGCGCGGCAGCCCACTTCCAGCCCGTAATCCGCGAAGTCGCAGCCGTGCGCCGCTGCCGTGGTCACCGTCTCCAACGCCAGCGCCACATCGGCATCGCGGCGCAGCTCGTATTTCAGCCCCAGCATGGCCGCACGGGCCAGCAT
>SKWC01000377.1 GCA_007129145.1 Rubritepida sp. | reverse complement strand
GGCGAAGCCGGCCGCGTCGGTCGGGATAGCCACTGCCAGCGACTGGCGCAGGCGCTCCTGAACGGCATCGGTGGCGACGGCGCGCACCACCGCCTCCTCCAGCCGGGCGAAGGCGGCGGCGGGGGTGCCGCTGCGGGTGAAGAAGCCGAGCCACAGGCCGAATTCAAAGCCCGGCACGCCCTGCTCGGCCACGGTGGGGAGCGCCGAGAAGACGGGCGAGCGCTCGGCCGAGGTGACGCCCAGCGCGCGCACCGCGCCCGCGCGCACCTGGCCGGCGGCCGAGCCCGCGGCATCCATCAGGATGTTCACCCGCCCCGCGATCAGGTCGGGATAGACCGCGCCCGAGCCGCGATAGGGCACATGCAGCAGTCGCGTATCGGTGGCCGCGCCCAAAAGCTCGCCCACCAGGTGGCTGCCCGTGCCGGGGCCGGAGGAGCCGAAGGTTACGGCGCCGGGTGCCGCGCGGGCGGCGGCGATCACGTCCTGCACACCCTGGAAGGGCGCGTCGGGCGAGGTGACCATGATCATCGGCACCGCGCCGATGCCGCCCAGCGGCGTCAGCCCGTTCACCGGATCATAGTTCAGGTTCTGCAGCGAGGGCCCGGTGGCCTTGGAGACCGAGCCCAGGATGAAGCTGTAGCCATCGGCCGGCTGGCTGTTCGCCACATAGGCACCGCCGATATGCCCGCCCGCGCCGGGGCGCTGCTCGACGATCACGTTCTGGCCGAGGACGCGGCTCATCTCGGGGGCGATCACCCGGCCCAGCACATCGGCCGAGCCGCCGGGGGCGTAGGGGATGACCATGGTGATGGGCCGGTCGGGGAAGGCGGCGCGGGCGATGCCGGGGGCGGCGAGGCCAAGCCCTGCCAGCAGCGGAAGGGAACGACGGGTCAGCATGGCGATGTCCTTTTTGCGAACGGGTTGGCGCTGGCCCGGCAAGAAAGGGGCCAGCGCGCCCCGAGGCGTCGCCGGACCCTATTTCACATCGCTTGTGGGTGTAAACCCCTCAGGATAATTCACGCATAACGATCTGTAGTTTTGCCTTGTCCACCTTGTTCGTCCCCGCCAGCGGTAGCGCATCCAGGAACCAGATGCGGCGCGGATGCATGAAGGCGGGTGCGTGGCGCAGGCTGAAGGCCTTCAGCTCCTCCTCGGTCGCCTCGGCGCCGGGGCGGCGCACCACGAAGGCCACCGGCTTGGTGCCCTTGATCTCGTCAGGCACCGGGATGACCGCCGCCTGCTCGACGGCCGGGTGGCGCTCCAGCATGGCCTCCACCTCGCCGGGGAAGATGTTCTCGCCGCCCGAGATGAACATGTCGTCCGCCCGGCCCACCACATAGAAGAAGCCGTCGGCGTCGCGGCGCATCACGTCGCCGGTGATGTAGAAGCCGTCCGCGGTGATGGGGGGCTTGAGGTCGGGGCGGTTGAAATAGCCGTTCATCACGCCGGGCGTGCGCTGCTCCAGCACGCCCTGGTCGCTCAGGCTGCCATCGGGGGCGCGCAGGCGAAGCTCGACCACCGGCAGCGGATAGCCCACCGAGAGCAGCGGCGTGGGCTTGCCCTGCGGGTGCGGGCCGAACACCACCGGGCCGGCCTCGGTCGTGCCGAAGGCGTTGATCAGCCGCGCCTTGGGGAAGGCGGCCTTGATGGCCGCCGCCAGCGCCTCCGACACCGGCGCCGAGCCGAGGCGGATGGAACGCACCGAGGATGTGTCGGTTCCGGCCAGCAGCGCGGTCTCCCGCAGCAGCATGGCGAACATGGGCGGCACGGCGGTCAGCCAGCTGCAGCGCTCCTCGCCGATGGCGCGGATGTACTCGGCCTCGCGGAACTGCGGCAGCAGCACGATGGTGGCACCCGCCGCCAGCGCCAGCTGCGCGAGTGCCAGGCCGTTCATGTGGTAGAGCGGGGCCGCGATCAGGAAGACCTCGTCGCGCAGCGCCGCCCCCTTCAGCCGCTGCTCGACGATCCACAGATGCGACTGGTGCGACAGCACCACGCCCTTGGGCCTGCCGGTGCTGCCCGAGGTGTAGAGGAATTGCGCGGGTTCGCGCGGTTCGGGGGTGATGGCGTCGAAGGGGCCGGCGTCGAGGAAGGCGTCCCAGGCGGGGCCCTCCAGCGCCAGGGTGGGCAGGCCGGCGGGCACCTGGCCGGCGCGCGCTGCATCATGCGCGACCAGCTTCACCGCGGCATTGTCCAGCACATAGGCAATGGTCTCGGGCGGGAAGCGCCAGTTCACCGGCACCGCCACCAGCCCCGCGCGCTGCGCCCCGCACAGCAGCGCGAGGAAGGCGATGGAATTGGCCCCCAGCATCCCCACCCGGTCGCCGCGCGCGAGGCCGAGGCGCAGCAGGCCGCGGGCGGCGGCGTCGCACAGCGCGTCGAAACCGGCATGGGAGATGGCCTCCCGCCGTCCCTCCCAGCGCCAGATGATGGCGGGCTTGTCGCCCGCCACATCCGCCGGCGTCAGCGCGCCGAGATTGACCGCGCCGAAGCCGCTCATGCCTTGGGCTTGGGGGGCGCCGGCGGGGCGGTCAGGTAGACGCCGCGCCCGGAGGCACAGAGCTTGCCGTCGCCGTCATAGACATGCGCTTCCGCCACGCTGAACTGCCCGCCCGCGCGCACCACCTTGCCCTTGCAGGTCAGGTCGCCGGGCATGGCGGCGCGGTGGTAGTCCACGCGCATGTCGATGGTGGGCACGCCGCGGCCGGTGGAGGCCACCAGCGCCCAGTCGGCCGTCAGGTCCACCAGCGCGGCCAGGATGCCGCCATGGGTGTAGCGGCGGTCCGGGTTCACCACCCATTCCTCGCGCCAGGTCGCCTTGATCTCGATGCTGTCGGCGCCGACCGCCAGCACCTTCAGCCCCAGCCACTGGTGGTAGGGGCCGCGCAGCAGCATGGCCTCGACCTCGGTCGGGGTCGGGATGGTCTTGGTCTCGCTCATGGTCACATGGCTCCGTTCGGGGTGACGACGACCTTGCCCAGCACCTCGCGGTCGCGGATCAGGCGCAGCCCCTCGGCGGCCTGTTCCAGGGGCAGCACCTTGTCCAGCACCGGCTTGATGCGCCCGTCCTGGATCATCTCCATCAGCGCGGCCAGGTTGTCGTCGTAGAAGGAGTTGGAGCCGATGATCTGCAGCTCGAAGGACCAGACGTAGCGCAGATCCTCCTTGGGGTCGTGGCCGGCGGTGGCGCCGCAGACCAGGATCTTGCCGCCGCGCTTCACGCAGCGCAGCGTCTTGCCCCAGGTGTCGCCGCCGGTGAAGTTGATGACGACGTCCACCCCGCCCTCATAGTTGCGGCGCTGCGGCTTGCCGTACTTCTCGACCGCCCACTTCGAGAAATCCACCTCGTTGTAGTTGATGGCCTCGTCGGCGCCCATCTTCAGCAGGGCCTCGCACTTCTCGGCCGAGCCGGCGCAGGCGATGACATGCGCGCCCAGCTGCTTGGCCAGGATGACGCAGCCCGTGCCCACCCCGCCCGACGCACCCAGGATCAGCACCTTGTCGCCGGCCTTGATGGTGTTGTGCGTCACGATCATGCGGTGCGCCGTGCCATAGGCCACCGGCAGCGAGGCCGCGTCCTCAAAGGACACGCCGTCGGGCATGCGGATCAGCTGGTCGGCGGCGACGCGGCAGAACTGCGCCATGCCGCCGTCCAGCATCTCGCCCATCAGCCCCTTCTTCTTGTTCAGCGGGTTGACCAGCACGCGATCGCCCACGGCCCAGCCGCTCACGCCGGGGCCGACCTCGGTGATGACCCCCGCCATGTCGAGGCCGATCACCACCGGCATGGGCACCTTGATGCCGGGCATGCCCTTTACGGTGAACACGTCGTGGTAGTTGAAGGAGGAGGCGCCGACCTTGATCACCACATGGCCTTCATCGGCCGCCGGCATCGGGTGGTCGTCCACCACCTGCAGCTTGTCGAGATCGCCGTGTTCGCGCAAAACCATCGCGCGCATGGTTCCAGCCATGATGTGTCCTGTCCTGTGCAGAAGTCGCGCGGAAGCTAGCCCAAGATGAACGCTTGGCAAGACGTTGCGCCAGCCGATGGCTGATGCGGCGGCGCTGCGGGCCGAGCAGTCGGCGCTTGCGGCACGGGTGATCCGCGCCGATGCGCTGGGCCCGGTGCGGCGCGTCGCGGGGGTGGATGTCTCCGCCTCGCGCTTCGACCCCGCGGGGCTGGTCCATGCGGCGGTGGTGCTGCTCTCCTGGCCGGGGCTCGAGGTGATCGCCCGCGCCGGCGCCAGCCTGCCCGCGCCCATGCCCTACCGCACCGGGCTGCTGGCCTTCCGCGAGATGCCCGCCATCCTCGCGGCGCTCGGGAAGCTGCCCGCGCGCCCGGACCTGCTGCTGGTGGACGGGCAGGGGATCGCGCATCCGCGCCGCTGCGGCATCGCCTGCCACCTGGGCGTCACGCTGGACCTGCCCGCCATCGGCGTCGCCAAGTCGCGGCTGGTGGGGCAGCCCGCCGCGCCGCTCGGGCCGGAGCCGGGCGCGGTCCAGATGCTGCTGGACCGCGGCGAGGTGGTGGGCGCGCTGCTGCGGACGCGGGCGCGCGCCAACCCGCTGCATGTCTCGATCGGGCACCGCATCGCCCTCGCGACCGCGCTGGATTGGGTGCGCGCCACCGCGCGCGGCTACCGCCTGCCCGAGCCCACACGGCTCGCGCATGAATGGGCGGCGATGGTGCGCCGGGGCGAGGCGGGCTAAGCCTGCCCCCATGCAAAGGCTTTCCTTCCTTCTGGCCGGGTTCGCGGGTGCGGGTGCCGTGCTGCTCGCGGCGATGGCCGCCCATGCCGGCCATATGGAGCGCGATGTGCTGCAGGCGGTCGCCATGATCCTGGGCTGGCAGGCGCCGGCGCTGCTGGCGCTCGCCATCTGGAACCGTGGCGCGGGGCATGTGGCCGCGGCGCTGATCGGGCTGGGCGCCGCGCTGTTCGCCGTCGCTGTGCTGCTGGCCGGCCCCCTCGGCATTTCGTTCGGCCCGATGGCGCCGACCGGCGGGGTGCTGATGATCGCGGGCTGGATCTGGGTCGCGGGGCTGGCGCTGCGCCCCTCGCGATGATCGGCGCGGCCTATCTGGCGCATTCGGGCTATGAGGCGCCGCTGGAGGAGGAGTTGGCGCGGCTGGGTGTCGGCGTCACCGCTTGGCGCGGGCCGCTGGCGCTCTCGCCCGACCCGCCGCGCCGGGCCGCCTGGGCGCTGGATGTCTGGGACGCCCCGCGCGAGATCCCCGCGCCCTCCATCAAGCTGGCCGCGGATGGTCTGCGCGCCATCCAGCGCAACTGGTCCCTGGTGCCCGGGCTGCACCACCGCCGCGCCGCGCTGATCGAAGCGCGCCTGCCGCCGGTGAAGGCCGCGGCCCTGGTCTTCCCCGAGCCCGCGCCGGCCTCGCACCTGGGCGGCTGGTGCATGCTGGAGGCGGAGACCATCCTCGCCTCGCCCACCAAGTCATCGCCCTTCCCGGGCGGCGCCCCGCGCTTCGTCGAGGACCGCGAGGGCCCGCCCTCGCGCGCCTATCTCAAGCTGTGGGAGGCGCTGACGCGGCTGGGGCGGCATCCCGCGCCGGGCGAGGCCTGCCTGGACCTCGGCGCATCCCCCGGCGGCTGGACCTGGGCGCTGGCGCGGCTGGGCGCGCGGGTCACGGCGGTGGACAAGGCGCCGCTCGATCCGCGCGTGGCCGCCATGCCCGGCGTGGACTGGCGGCAGGAGAGCGCCTTCGCCCTGCCGCCGGAGCCCGTGGACTGGCTGTTCAGCGACGTGATCTGCTACCCTGCGCGGCTGCTGCGGCTGGTGGAACGCTGGCTGCCCGCGGCGCGCAGCATCGTCTGCACCGTGAAGTTCCAGGGCGGGACGGACCACGAGGCCGCCGCCGCTTTCGCCGCCATTCCGGGGGCGGTGCTGTTCCATGGCGCGCACAACAAGCACGAGCTGACCTTCGCGCGGCTTGCGCCCATCCAGGGCTGATTCACAGCCCGCGCTGGCCGTCTTCGATGGCGGCGTCCAGCCGCGACAGCAGCGCCTCGCGCGGCAGGCCGGCGGGCAGGGGGGGCAGCAGGCGGATCACGATCTCGCCCGGATGCTTGCGGAAGGCGCGGCGGCCCCAGTGGCGGCCGCTGTTGGTGGCGACCGGGATCACCGGCAGGCCGGTCGCCGCCCCCAGCGCCACCACCCCGGGCTGCAGCGGCCGCCTTGCGCCGGGCGGGACGCGGGTGCCCTCGGGGAAGATGATGATCTGCGCCCCCCGCGCGGCGGCGTCGCGCGCCGCGCGCATCATCCCGCGCATGGCCTGCGCGCCCCCCGCGCGGTCCACCCCGATCATCCCCATGTGGCGGGCATGCCAGCCATAGAGCGGGATGCGCAGCAACTCGGCCTTCAGCACATAGGCGGGCCTGGGCAGCAGCGCGAGCCAGGCGATGGTGTCGAAGGCCGATTGGTGCTTGGAGGCCAGCAGCGCCGCCCCGTCGCGGGGCATGTGCTCGGCGCCCTCGATGCGCAGACGCACACCGGCCAGCAGCCGCAGCCCGCCCAGCACGCCCTGCGCCCACAGGCGGCTGGCGTGCCGCAGCGCCGCCGGCGGCAGCAGCAGCAGCGGCACGGCCAGGACGGCGACAAGCGCCGTGAAGCCGAAGAAGAAGGCGTTGAACAGCGCCGAGCGCAGCAGCACCAGCATGGGTTCAGATGGCCACCCGAACACCCAGCTCCACCACCCGGTCGGAGGGGATGCGGAAGAATTCGGTCGCCGGCACGGCGTTGCGGCTCATCAGCGTGAACAGCCACTGCCGCCAGCGCGACATGCGCGGAACGGCCGCCGCCACGATGGTTTCGCGGCCCAGGAAGTAGCTGGCCTGGAAGCCCTCGAAGGTGACGCCCATGCCGTTCAGCGATTCAAGCTCGCGCGGGATGTCCGGGCTTTCCTGGAAGCCGTAGCGCAGGGTGACGCGGTGGATGCCCGGCGCCAGCTCCTCGACCTCGGTGCGGCGGTCCTCGGCGATGGTGGGGATGGTCTCGCTCAGCACGGTGACGAACAGGACCCTCTCATGCAGCACCTTGTTGTGCTTGAGGTTGTGCAGCAGCGCGCCGGGCAGGTAGTCGGCCTGGCTGGTCATGAAAACCGCGATGCCCGGCACCCGCACCACCCGCGACTGCGGCAGGCGCGCGATGAAGGAGCGCAGCGGCAGCCCCTCCTGGCGGAAGCGCGCGAAGAGCAGGTCGCGCCCGCGCTGCCAGCTGGTCATCAGCAGGAACAGGGCGGCGGCCATCAGCACCGGGAAATAGCCCCCATCGGGCACCTTCAGCAGGTTGGCGGCGAAGAAGGTCAGGTCGATCAACAGGAAGCCGCCGAACAGCGGCAGCGCCAGCCACAGCGGCCAGCCGAAATGCCGCCAGAACACCAGGATGGCCAGCAGGCTGGTGCAGACGAAGGTGCCGGTGACCGCGATGCCATAGACCTGGCCCAGCGCATCGGAGGAGCGGAAGCCGAGCACCAGCATGATCACCCCCGCGAGCAGGATGAAGTTCACCTGCGGCAGGTAGATCTGCCCCTCGGTGGTGGCGGAGGTGTGCCGCACCACCAGCCGCGGCAGCAAACCGAGCTGCACGCACTGCCGCCCGACCGAGAAGGCGCCCGAGATCATCGCCTGGCTGGCGATCACGGTTGCGACCGTCGCCAGCAGCACCAGCGGCAGGCGCAGGAAATCGGGCGCCAGCAGGAAGAACGGGTTCTCGATGGCGGTGGGGTCGGCCAGCAGCAGCGCGCCCTGGCCGAAATAGTTCAGCAGCAGCGCGGGCAGCACGATGAACAGCCAGGCGAAGCGGATCGGCTGCCGCCCGAAATGGCCCATGTCCGCATACAGCGCCTCGCCGCCCGTGACCGCCAGCACCACGGCGCCCAGGCCGATGAAGGCGACCAGCGGGTTCTCCAGCACGAAGCCCAGCGCGTAATGCGGCGAGAGTGCCGCCAGCACCGTCGGGTTCAGGATGATCTGCCAGCCGCCCAGCAGCGCCAGCACCAGGAACCAGAAGCCGGTGATCGGCCCGAAGACCATGCCCATCCGGCCCGTGCCGCGCGACTGCGCGAGGAACAGCGCGAGCAAGATCACCAGCACGAGCGGCAGCACCAGCGGCGTGAACACCGGCGAGACGACGCGCAGCCCCTCCACCGCCGCCAGCACCGAGATGGCGGGGGTGACCATGCCGTCGCTGAAGAACAGACTGGCCCCGCCGATGCCGATCAGGATCGCCGGCCGACGCAGCCGCGAGCCTTCCGGAAGGGCCCGCAGCGCGAGCGCGGTGAGCGAGATGATCCCGCCCTCGCCGCGGTTGTCGGCGCGCACGATGAAGCCGATGTACTTGATGGTCACGATCAGCAGCAGCGACCAGAAGATCAGGCTGAGGATGCCCAGCACGGCCGTGGCCGTGATCGGCCCGTCGCCCACCACGAAGAACAGCGAGGCGCGGATGGTGTAGAGCGGGCTTGTGCCGATATCGCCATAGACGACGCCGAGCGCGCCGATCACCGCGGCGGCGCGCAGCGGGGCCTGGCCGTGTTGCGTGGTCATGGCGGTTCGGCCTCAGCGCAGCGGGGGCGCGAACATCAGCCCCCCCGGCTGCGTCCACAGCGCGTTGCGCCCGCGCTGCAGCCCCAGCGGCGCGAGGTTGCGCTCGTAGATCTCGCCATAATTCCCGAGCCGGGTCAGCACCGCGAGCATCACCCCGGTATCCAGGCCGAGCGCGGGTCCGAAGCCGTTCTCGGCGCCGAGCAGGCGGCGCACCGCGGGGCGCGGGTCGTTCTCGCGCATCGCGGCGGCCTCCGCGGCGGTGATGCCCAGCTCCTCGGCGGCGATCAGGCCGAGCAGCACCCAGCGCACGAGGTCGGCGAAGCGCTGGTCCTCCTGGCGCAGCGCGGGCCCCTGAGGCTCGATGCTGATGACCTGGGGCAGGATGCGGTGCGCCGCGGGTTCCGGCAGCAGGGCGCGCATCGCCGCGAGCGTGGCGATCGGCGCCGAGATCGCGTCGCAGCGATTGCCCGCATAGGCCTGCACCGTCGCCTCAAGGCGCTCGATGGCGACGGAGCGGATGTTCAGCCGGTTCTCGGCGGCCCATTCCGCGAGGATGGCCTGCCCGTCTGTGCCCGCCTGCACGCAGATGCGCGCGCCATCGAGTTGCGCCGCGTTCTCCAGCCCCAGCGCGGCCCGCAGCATGAAGCCCTGGCCGTCATGGAAGGTGACCAGCGGGAAGTCCAAGCCCAGGGTCACATCGCGCCCGAAGGTCAGGGCGGTGCCGCGCATCAGCATGTCCACCTCGCCGGCGCGCAGCGCGGCGAAGCGGGCTTCGGCGGTGAGCGGCACGAAGCGCAGCCGATCCTCCTCGGCGCCGAAGATCGCGATGGCCACCGCGCGGCACAGATCCACCTCGAAGCCGCTCCAGCGGCCCTCCGCATCGGCCGCGGCGAAGCCGGGCAGCCCGGCATGCACGCCGCACAGCACATGCCCGCGCGCACGGATCGCCTCCAGCGTAGGAGAGGGGTCGAGGGCGGGCTGTGCCCGCTCCGCGGCGACCGGTGCGGGTGCCGGTGCGGGTGCCGGTGCGGGTGC